>JBFGZH010000061.1:0-11900 GCA_041586895.1 Psychromonas sp.
CTTCAGCGCCCACAGCTAGTGATACTGCATCTGCTGCATAAGTAATAACCGGACGCGCGATCACTGAGTTACCGTTATCTCTTGACTGTGCAGTTAATTCAAATCCTGTTGCATCCATGTTTTTAGTGAAAGTTACTTGAGCTTCACCTGCAGTATCTGAACCAGTACGGCCACGCGCTGTACTTGCTCGGTACATAGCTAGACCGGCTTCTGCCACATAAGTATCCTGACCCGCTGAAGAAAGGTCGGTTGCTTCGAAGTGACCGGCTTTGATATCCCAGTTGTTTTTCATACCGAACTGAATCCAAGCATCATCAAGACCTGTGCTACCATCTTGGCCATAAGTCGGGTTAAATTTAAATGCGCCGAAAGCACCGTTATCTAAAACACGCTGACCATTGATATCAATTAATACACGGCCACCGGCAAAAAAGTCTTTATGATTTACATCTTCACCATCTGTAAGATCCTGATCAACCTTATCTGATTCGCTGGTGTAATCAAATTCAACATCACCGCCTAAGTATAAAGAACCAGCCGCTGTGTCAAAAGTTGCGCCGGCATGAGCGGCAGATGCTACGAATAATGCTAGAATGCTTGGAGCTAAAATTTGTTTTTTCATGACTTCATACTTCCTTGAGAGATTTATAATATGTGCCTGATGAGTCAGGCTTTTTTTATTTCCGAAAGTTTTTTCACTTCCGGTTGAACTTTTCGGAAATAAAGATATCTAATAAAAATTAAGCCTGCAAACAGGAAAAACAAACGCGTGAAGCATTTGTGAGTAGCCCTGTATTTTTATTTTTCCAGCCTGTTTCACCCTTTATTTTGAAAAATTGAAGCTTGACAAAAGCCAAAATATATAAAAAACAAGGTTTTTAACGGCAATAAGAAGATCCCCGTCACAGTTCCTTTCCTGTTAGCCTGTTGAAGGTGCGTTCAGAATTGAAAATGGTCAATCATGGTGCAGAAAAGTCAGTGCTGAGCCCTCTTTTGCTTCACTAAGCTGAGCTCAGAGTGATTGAAAAAAATGCAGGTGATGGCGGTTTAAAGTTGCCAGCTTGAGCGGATTGTACTTACCTAGGCGCATAAAAAGCATATAAAAAACGTATTTTTAAAAGTGAATCTCTACCTGATAAGCCCCCTTGGCTACCTTATCGCGATATAACCAGCCATAGCGTTCGGCCAGTTTTTTGCTTAACTGCAGGCCTAAACCAAAGCCCTGCTCGGCACTGTCCAGCGTCTTGCCGGCATTGCTGTTGCTGATAATGACGCTGCCTTTAACTTGATGGATGCTTACCTTACCTGCGCTGGTATGCTGAAAGGCATTACGGATCAGGTTTGCCAATACAATGCGGCAGGGAATTTCAGCGGCATTAACGCTATCAGGCTCAGTCTGCACCTCCAGCTGTATCGGTTTGTTTTTTAACAAGTAATCAAGCTCCCCGATTAACTGTTCAATAATCTGCGCAAGATTAACCTTAGCGCTTGCCGGCAGGTTAGTATCATCCCGGCTCAGCCATAACAGGGTTTCCGTTAAGTTGGTCATGGTTTTAGCGGCACGCTCGATACGCGCCAACACCGCCGACTGCTTTTCTGTCGTCCCCTGTTTTTCCTGTAGCTTGCCAAGCAACTCGCTATTGGCTCTGATCACGGCAATAGGAGTGCGTAGTTCATGGCTGGCATGGGAAAGAAACTGCTGCTCTCTGGCCAGAGTTTGCTGCACTGAGCTGAGGCTGGTATTGATTATTGCAGCAAGGGTATTGAGTTCAGTATATTGAAAGTCCGGCAGCGGCTGTTTTAATTTATCCTCATGCAATGACTTCGCCCAGTTTTTTAGTGACTCCACGGGCTTAGTGACTTTACGAATCATAAAGATAACCACCAATAGAAAGCAGGCAATGGATGCCAATGCAAAAATAGCGATGCGCAGAAAGTGCGGAAGATGGCGATGCTTGCCTGGAAGATTATGCTTATTAATCACTTTGCCGATATACCTTGGCTGTCCGCTGTGGTTATTCACTTTAAGCACAAAGTAGACCTGCTCAGGCGGGGCAAATAAGGTTGCGCCGATACGCTTTTTGGCAAAGGCGCGTTTTTCTAGTAGCGGAGTATCGGCAAAAACCTCTTTTATCTGCGCCGGTAGATCCTCCCAGGAGCTGGCAATATGATAGCCCAATACCTTGACTGGATGTCCCGCTTTTACCCCTTGCACTGCAGAGGCTTCCAGCATTGACTGTCTGGTACTCCGATCCAGGCCCTGTTCGAAATAACTCAGGGTCAGTGCTGAAAAAAAGCCGGCCATCAGCAGGCCAAGCAATAACATCACCAGCATAAAAAAGAGTTTCAGGCTGAGCTTTATTTTCATGCCTCAGTCGCTCTTCTCGACGGCAAAACCAAAGCCGCTCACCGTATGCAGAAGCGGCTTATCAGTGGCTGCATCGAGCTGCTTTCTTAAATTAAAAATATGCACTTTTAAGCTGTTACTTTCCGGTTGCGCATCGCCCCACACCGCCTGAGTTATTTTTTCTCTGGACACCGGGCTGGGACTGTTTCTTAATAACAGCTCGAGAATTTTAAAGGCTGTCGGCGATAGTTTTAAGGTCCGCCCGTTAACCCTGGCTTTTCTTTTCTCTAAGTCCAGCTCAATACCGGCCACTTTTAACAGATTGACCTGGCCGCTGCGCCGGCGCGATAGCGCCTGCACACGAACAATCAGCTCCTGCATGGCAAAAGGCTTAACCAGATAATCATCTGCGCCTTTAGCAAACCCGGCCAGCTTATCCTGCAGGCTGTCCATCGCAGTGAGCATCAGCACCGGCGTATCTATACCTTTATTGCGCATAGTTTCACAGACAGCCAAACCACTGAGTTGCGGCAGATTAAGATCGAGAATAATGGCCTGATAGCTGTTTTTTTCAATCAGATTTAAGCCCGTCTGACCATTAGCTGCATGATCACATTGGATGTCCTCTAATTGCAGATAATCGATCACCGCGGTGGCCAGATCGATATCATCTTCAACCAGCAGTAAATTTAACATTCCTTGAGCGGCTCCTGTTGCGACTTAAACTTATTGCTCAGATTAGCACAAAGGGTCATTATTTCATGCTGGATTAACAGCAGTGAAGGAATAAGCACCAGGGTGATCAACGTGGCAAAGAGAATACCATAGCCCAGTGATGCCGCTGCCGGGATGAGAAATTGTGCCTGCACAGAGGTTTCACTGAGCAAGGGAGCCAAACCGGCAAAGGTGGTGAAGGAGGTCAGCAGTACCGCCCTTAAACGCCCGGTACAGGCGGCAAAGATCGCTTCTTTAACCGCCATGTTTTTTTCTCTAACTAACTCATTAAAGCGCGAAACCAGCAGCAGACTGTCATTGACCACCACCCCGCTTAATGCCAGCACGCCATTTAAAGAGAGAATACTGATGGTCAGATCATTAAACACATGCCCGAGAATAGCCCCGACAATACCAAAGGGGATGGCCATCATGATCAAAACCGGTTGAATATATGAACGTAACGGTATCGCCAGCAATACATAGATAGCAATCATTGCCACCATAAACATATTACTCATTGAACTGGTGGTTTCTTCCTGGCGGGCCGCTTCACCACCAAAATCGATCTGCAGATTGGAATACTGCGCCATCAGCTGTGGTACTAACTCGGAGCGAATCTGTCGTACCAGCTCATTCGATGCAATCACTTCTTTATCAACACTGGCGGTCACATACACAGCTCTTAAATTATCAATGCGGGTGATCTTGGAGGTTTGATACTCGCTATAGACTTTAGCAACACTATGTAAAGGAACGGCCGTGCCGTCGGCCGTTCTTACCAGCGCATCCATAATATCCGCCAGGGTTTGTCGCTGCGCCTGCGGATAGCGCACCTTGACCTTGACCTCGTCCTTATCGCGCTGAAAACTCTGCACCGTAGAGCCGCCAAAAGAGCGTAGTACCTGTGTAGCCAGACTGGCGGTATCAAGGCCTAATGCCCGCCCCTGCTCAGTCAGCTCAAAGCGATACTGCGGTTCACCCGGGCTCATATTATCATCGATCCCCGTTACCCCATTGATGCTCTGCAGCTTGACTTTCATCGCTTCGCCGGCAGCAAATACGGTTTCCCTGTCCCAGCCTTTTATTTCTGCTTTAAAATTATCGCCCATCGATCTTTTCGACTGGATATTAAGCTTTTTCACTCCTTCAGGATTGCCTGCTAAGCGTCGCCACTCTTTAATCAACTCCGTTGATTTGTAAACACTGTCGCTATCGAGCTCAAGCATAAGATTGCCGCTATCATCGCTTGCAGCGGTCACCTGCAGGCTTAAGATCTCGCTCTCCTGGGCGCCATACTGAGCAATCAGATTGGCATCCGCCTGCAGCGCTGTTTTTTCCAGCCACAGCAGACTGCTTTGAGTTTGCCCAAAACTTGCGTCATCGTACATGGAGATCTCGCCACGCACGGTATCACCGGCAATATCCGGGAAAAATGAGACCCGCACCTGGCCCGTCAGTGGCATACCGGCAACCCAAACAAATACGGCCATAAACAAGATCAGCACTGCATAACGGAATTGCAGAGCAAAGGAGATCAGCTTGCTATAGATGCGTCGACTAAACCACTGCAGCCCGGCGTCTGCACCATGCTGAATACGCGACCAGATCCCCTTTCCCGGCACCCTATGGGTATTAAGGTTGGCAAGGTGTGAAGGCAGGATCAGCTTTGATTCGACAACCGAAAGCAGCAGGCAGATCATCACAACCGTTGCAAACTGTGCATAAATTTCGCCCAAACGCCCCTGTACATTAGCAACCGCAACAAAAGCAGCCACCGTGGTCAGCACACCAAATATAGTGGGTACCGCCACTTTTTGCGTTCCGCGAATAGTATTAGCGATGCTGTCGCCATCTTTGCGACGTGTAGAATAGATACTCTCGCCGACTACCACCGCATCATCAACGACAATACCGAGCGCCATAATAAAGCCGAAGGTGGTCATCTGATTGATGGTCAGGCCGGCATAACTGTCAGTCATAAAATACAGGGTACCGAAAAAGACAAAGGGCAGGCCGGCAGCCACCCAAAATGCCACCCGCAAATTCAAAAAAAGAGCCAGAATAATGAAAACCAGGGCAATACCAGACAATGCATTTTTCATTAACAGGCTCAAGCGGTCTTTGATCGTGCGGCTTGAATCATACCAGGTAGTCAGTTTTACATTTTCCGGCAGGTAATTGCTGCTGTTCCAGTTGTCAACAACCTGATTGGCCTGATCAACGATCTGGGTAATATCGCCGCGCTCATCCATTACAATCTCAATGGCCATAGCGCTCTGCTGGTTATAACGCGACAGAGTAAAGTTATCGTCGGCAAAGGTTTCCTGCACATCGGCGATATCACCCAGATAGAGATTGGTTCCATCAGCCAGGGTTAACAGACGGATATGGGAAAACTCCTGTTGCTGGTAGGCCTGCTGCGCCACTTTCAGACGCACCGCTTTTTCGCCATTACGCAGACTGGTGGTGATCGAGCTGGCAGATTCTGCATTAATGGCATCTGCAACATCAGATAGAGTCAGCCCGTACGCCTGCAGCTTAGCTTCGTTAAGCTCAACGGCAATCATAGGATCAGCCTTGGCTTTGATCGAAAGATCGCGAATCGCCGGTTTAGTCAACAGATCGGCTTTAAGCTTTTCAGCCAACTCTTGAAAGGTGGCTCTATCGGCATCACCATAGAGTTGCACCCAGATGGCATGATCCTGTCGCGTGGCTTTTTCAATGACCGGATTCTCCGCATCTGAAGGAAAGTCATTGATCGCATCGACCTTGGTCTTAATATCGGTAAAAAGCGTATCCAATGGATAGTCATTTTCTTTTTCAACAACAACGGTACTGCCATTGGCATTGGACGTAGAAGTAACAGTATCGATACCGGCAATACTCTCCAGCGCTTCCTCTATTTTAATCGCTATTCCCTCTTCCGCCTGCTTAGGATCACCACTGTCATAGCTGACAGAAATAGTGACCCGATCCGGTGCCAGACTGGGAAAAGCTTCCTTACGCAGTTCATTAAGTGATAACACCCCCAACACAATAGTGCTGATCAGCAGCAGGTTAGCGGCCACCGTATTACGGGCAAACCAGCCGATAATCCCCTCTTTAGCGTTCACTTGTGCATTTTGCATCGCCATTAGCCTTCTACCTTAGGTGTGACAAGCATACCGACAATATAACTGCTTAACGGCCTTTTAATGATTTTGGCTGTCGGCAGATCTTCGATGGCACTGACATAGACTGAGCCGGCTTTTTCAAACAGCTTATTGGCAGCGACTTTGTTTAACTGATTGTCCTCTGTTATGAACCAGATATCCCCCTGCTGGGAGATGGCTGAGGCAGGCAGTTTCCAGGTATTATCCAGGGTAGCACCTTCAATATGCGCCTCAACAAAGGTACCGGGGAAAAGGCCGACCTCAGCTTGAAAAGGCTGATCAACGGCGACAATTAATGAGCGCTGACGAGATGTCGCGTCGACATGCTGCTCAACACGGATCACATAGCCTGGCCAGCTGGCACTGCCATCACTGCTATACAGCATCACCGGCCATTTTTCCGCGCCCTTTTGTGATAACGCTTGATTGCTCAGTTTAGGCAGGTTTTGCCACTGTTGCGCCGATAAGGGAATCTCGACCTCAACGCGATCTGTACTATAAAGTTCGGCAACCGTACTGCCGGCCTGCAGATAACTGCCCGGCTGAATCGTCCGCTCCACCACCAGGGCATCAAAGGGCGCGCGGAGCACGGTTTTCTGCAGATCCTGCCGGGCTTTCTGCAGGCTGTATTGGGCATGTTCAAGAACCGCCTGCTGGGCAGCCAGTTGCGGCTTACGCAGTACCAGGGGTGAACTCGGCTCGCCACTTAAACCTGAGCGTTGCCATTCAACCAGAGCCTGCTCACCGGTTCGCTGCTCTTCGAGCAGATCCAGCTCAGCCTGCGCCAGGTCCGATTTTGCCTGGGCAACGGCCTGCAGGTAGGAAATATTCTCAATTTCAGCCAGCTTTTCGCCTTTTTTAACCAGCTTACCGCTTTCAAAGCCCGGCATGATAGTCTTAACGCGGCCACTGACCTCGGCGGCATAGCTGATATCATAGCGTGCCAGCGCTTCTCCATAACCTTTGACCAGGGCTTTATATTGGCCGGCTTTAGCTTCGACAACCACCACGCTCGGTGCCTGTGCAGCTCGAATTTCAGTGCTTAGCTGTGCCGGATTCTGTTGCTCTGTTTTTTTATTAGCAGCGCCCATTTGTGAAGCGTTATAGGTCACCGCCCCGGCTAAACAAACAACAGAGCCTAAAGTCAGCAGGATGGATAATGATGGCTTACGTTTCATAGTGAGACTCCCAGGCCTAGGGCAAGACCCAAATCAATTCGGTTTAGTAAACGGTTATATTTGACTTCGACAAGGTTTGCCTGCACGTTAAAGTTATTGCTTTGTACGGCAATTAAATCGCTGATATCGACCAACCCCTGGCGATACTTATCCTCGTAATTCAAAAGACTGCGCTCAGAGCTGGCGAGCGCGTCAGCGAGATGGTGTTGCTGCAGGGTGAGTGATTTTTCCTGACCGAGGGCATTTTCCACTTCATTAACTGCCGTTAACAGGGCTTCCTGATACAGCCAGTAGGCATTCTCAGTGGTCAACTCGGCAATCTCGGCCTGTGAACGCAGGTATCCGCCATTAAACAGCGGCGCTGATAACTGCCCGAGAATACTCCATAACGGACTGCTTAATAAGGCTTCGCTGGGTGTATCGGCGATATCGGAAAGCGCGACCTCTAAGCTTAATGAAGGCAGCATCTCCTTGTATGCCGCTTTAGTGCGCAACGCTTCCGCCTCGATAGTCAGAAGCGCACTGCGCAGATCCGGGCGGCGCGCAAGATCCTGTTTCGCTATCGAGGCCAGCGGCACTAACACCTGCGGAAAGTCCGCGTCGATAGCAAAGGCATTATCTTCGCCTAACAGCCCTAACAATAAGCTCAGGCTGCGCTTATTTTGTGCCAGGGTTTCACTGTATTGCGCCAGGGTTGCCCGTGATGCGGCACTGTCTGATTTAGCCGTGTCCAGATCGTCGAGGTCGCCAAGACCGGAACGATATTTTTCCAGGATCATACTTTCATTACTTTCCAGCAGCGCTAAACGTTGCCCTTCAATCTCGAGCAGCTGCTTATAAAAACTAATCTTCAGCCAGGCGCGCATAATATTGGCAGCGAGAATATCTTTACTGCTCTGCAGGTTAGCCAGGCTGCTGGCGATATCTTTATCGGCTGCGTTGCTGCTGTCGGCGAGGGCATGCCACAAATCTAACTCCCAACTGACGCTAAGGCCGGCACTATAAGAGGCCACGTCCCCCTCCTCTTTACTGCCGTCAAATCCAGCGCTTAACTCGGGAAGGCGGTCACTCCCGGTTGCATTGCGCTGCGCATAGACAATCTGCAGCGCCGTTAGCGTTTGCTGTAAATCCGGGTTATTGGCCATTGCCTGAGCAATAAGGTTATTTAATTGCGCAATATTGATCAGGTCGGTCAGCTCAGCCACGGCAACGGCCTCGGACTGCTGAGATCCCCAGTCAAGCTGCTGCGCTGCCATGCTTTGCTGCGCCAGCTGCGGAAAATTTTTATCGGAAGATGCACTACAGCCCGCTAAAATCGTTAATACGGCAGCAGACAAGGCACATTTCCAGTGTCGATAAGAAAGCATTTTCTATCTCCTAGGTTATTGAAGAAAAGAATAACTGCGGCAAGGTTAACAAGGGGTTAATGTACAGGATAAGCAAGTAAAGACAAAGCGCAGTAAAAAGGATACGGCCAGCTGCCGTGCAGCCGCTAAATCCATTTTATTATGATTTAATATTGATACCACTCACAATGTTTTAACATAGTAATGATAATGTTTGATTACTTTTTGCAGGTTGCGGTAAATTGACTATAACCCGTTCGCTGAATTTGAAGCAAAATAGCGCCGCAAAATTAATTGCCTTTGTCTCACCCTTTACCAGGTCACTGATATGCTTCTAAAACCTAAAATAGCCCTGTTAATTTTCCCCATCATCATAGTGCAGGTTATGGTGCTGATTGCGCCTTCTTTTATGCTTTATCAGGCAAAATTCGGCGCACAGATGGAGGCCCATATCAGCGATTCTATTGCTCAGGCAGAGCACTCCCTGGACCGCCAACTCAGAGCACTGACAGCGGACAGCTTATTCTTTTCTGAAAACCAGCTAGTCAATCAATATCTGCGTATCACGGATAAGAATACACGTTTAAATGTCCTGCAGGACGCGCTGCAAAAGCAGTTTTCCGCCTTTATGGATGTCCATCCTGAGTATGTGGAAATCAGCCTGTTAATGGCTGATGGCTCTGAGGAAGTTGCCGTGCTTAAGGAGGACGTCAACAACCAGAGGGCTAACGAACAACAGGTTTTGTACTTTAAAACTATCAGCCAGTCCTCAGCGAATATTGAAATTACCCCGCTTATCGATCCCGATAGCCGGCAATGGGTGCTGGTGGCGGCACGGAAAATTTTTAATCAAGAGTTAACCGCGCAGAGGCTATCGCCAACAAAAACCGTCCAGGCTTATCTTATTATTAAAATTAACTTTGACTTTCTCGATTACCTTTTTAAATACAACAGCCTCCTGGATAACGGTTTTATAATGATACACGATGCCAGGGGGGTGGCCATCAAAGTACAGGGGGATCAGCAAGTCGCAAGCAGTTTTCTGGCCAACAGCTTTGCAGTGATCACTGAGCAGAAGAGCGTGCAGGTTAGGGACTGGTCTGCTGATAAGGGCGCTTATATAATCGGCCAGAAAAAGCTGTTTAAGGGCCTGTTTTACACGGCCGGGTGGCCGCAATCGGAATTACAGCTGCTATTAAGGAGTATCGGCCTAAGCTCACTATTAAGCGCTTTGCCGGTGATTATTTTCAGCACTCTAGTGCTGTTCTGGCTGCTCAACAGGTTATTTATCAAGCCGATTCTGCAGTTAACCCTGAGCGCTCGAAAAATGGGTAAACAAAGGGGAGCGTGGACATTTCAGGCCACATCCAGAGATGAATTGAGCGATTTGGCTGAAACAATCAAAGAGATGGGACAGGGGTTAATCAAGCAGAAACAAAAGGTCCATGAAATCGCCTATATCGACAGCCTCACCAAATTACCCAACCGCCGGCAGTTTACCGATGATCTCCAGTATCATTACGGCCAGACCCAGAGCGAACTCCCCGATATCGCCTTATTATTTATCGATTTGGATGGCTTTAAACAGGTCAACGACAGCTGTGGTCATGGTGTCGGTGATCACCTGCTGGTGATCGTCGCCGAACGCCTGAAAAATGTTCTGCGCGCCAGTGATCGCATCAACTATACCGCCGGCACGGCAAGAGAGCATAAAATTGCCCGTCTGGGCGGTGATGAATTTACCATTCTCCTGCAGGGCATCAAAGATCGCCAATCTGTAGAGCAGATTGCCGAGCGCATTTTACGCACACTTAACAGCACCATGACGATTGCCGGCAAGGAGTTTGTCGTCGGTGCCAGTATAGGTATCGCCATCGCAGCCGAATATGGAGACAGTGCGGTCGATCTCCTTAAAAATGCCGATACCGCCATGTATGAAGCCAAAGCACGGGGCAAAAACACCTACAGCTTTTTCAATAAAAGTGCCGCGCAGAAATCCATTGAACGCATGGAAATAAAAGAGGCGCTGCGCAGAGCAATCAATAACGACGAACTGCAGCTCGCTTATCAGCCGCAAATTTGCACTAAAACGGGAAAGATGGTCGGCTGCGAGGCATTAGTGCGCTGGCGGCAGCCGGAAAAGGGCTGGATTGCTCCCAGTGTGTTTATTGCTATTGCCGAAGAGTCCGGCTTGATTGTCCCTTTGGGCCGGCAGATACTGCACAAAGCCTGTCAGCAGATAAAACAGTGGCAGGAGATGGGCTACGCAACGGTGCCGGTATGGGTGAACGTCTCCTGCGTACAACTGGGACAGGAGAATATGCAGCAGGTGATTATGGATTGTCTGGCAAAAACCGCACTCAGTCCCGAGTCTCTGGCGATAGAGGTCACCGAGTCGAGTATTATGCAGGGCACGGATTCCATTGTGCAGCTGGAAAAAATTCAAGCAGCCGGTGTGCGTATCGCCCTCGATGATTTTGGTACCGGCTACTCTTCGTTAAGTGCGCTGCGCGGACTGCCCATTGATGAGCTGAAAATAGATAAGAGCTTTATTAGTGGCCTGCATAACAGCGAAGATGGCAAAGCGATTGTCTCCGCGATTATTGCCATGGCCCATCAATTAAACCTGCAGGTTGTGGCAGAAGGAGTGGAAACAGCGCAGGAGCTGGCGTTTGTAAAACAAAAGCAAGCCGATATTATTCAAGGCTATTATTTCAGCAAAGCCCTGCCCGCTGAAGAGTTTGCCAAAAAATTAGCCTGCGCTGTTGCCAAAAGAGCCTGAATCCCGCCCTTGCTGTTCACTTAGGGTTTTATAACCCCCTATCTCACTGCTGAATTTTTACACTGCTCAGCAGAACACCTCAATATTCCGTGCCGGCGATCTTTGGCCGCCGGCGCTGGTTTTACGACTCGCTATTGTTGACCTGAAAATGAAATATCCGCATAATTGCGCAATACATGTGTAAACGTTTACACAATGAGAGTTTGATCACAGCAGGGATGAAGCATAAACTGCTAAACTTCATTCAAATTGTGAACAGCGACAATTTAAAGATTCAAACTGATAGGCGTGAAAACACGCTCAAGAGAGGCAAATGTGAAAGTTCTTGTTACTGGTGGTATGGGTTATATAGGCAGCCACACCTGTGTGCAGATGTTA
>JBFGZH010000062.1:0-11848 GCA_041586895.1 Psychromonas sp.
CGATCTCTGGGATCACTGCCTGGCTAAACATTGGCAGGAATTTGCCCCCTTACCGCTGGCTGATTTTTGCCGGCGAGCACAATTGCGAATAGCCGCAGAAAGCCGTGTAGAGAAAAATGCGCTGCCTGAGCGTTTTCAAAAAGTGTCGCAACGGGTGTGGCAGGATAAATGGCTGGAGAGTTATGCTCAGCTGGAAAATATTATCTTTGGCCTGCAGCGTATGGCGGCGCGCAGCCCGAGAATGGCACCGTTAGCGGATACCGGGCAGACACTGCACAGCCATTATGAGCTGTTATCGGAGCAGTTTTTTATTTTATATCCGGATCTGCTGCAGGCAACCGCCGAGTTTGTCGCTGAAAATTAAACGCCGTAACCAAAAAAGAAGACGCTCTCGTCTTCTTTTTTGCACAGCTAAGCAAAGATTAATCGCGGAACAGATCTTTAATATTTTTCAAATCGTCTTTACCGTCAACGATCTCTGCAACAGATAAACCTGAAATTTCATGCGGAAAAACCAGCCAGTCTTCAGATTCATGAACAAAATAATCCGGTACCATATCAACCGCTTTATTTTTCGGTTTGTAGTAGGGGGTGGCAATGCGGACATCACGCGGCATATTTAAACGCATCTGCTCATTTAACTTTTCAATCAGGGCTTTTACACTGCGCCCGGAATCGAAGACATCATCGACTATTAACAGGCCATCATCGGCATTGGCATTTTCAATAATATAGTGCAGGCCATGTACCTTAATGGTTTTGCTCTGCTGGCCAATACCGTAATAGGAAGAGGTACGTACGGCAATATGATCTGTTTCTACTTTTTTGTAATCAAAAAATTCCTGCACAGCGATACCTATTGGTGCGCCTCCGCGCCAGATGCCGACAATGAATTGTGGACGGAAACCGCTGTCATAGACTTGAGCAGCAAGGCGGAATGAGTCTTCCAGCAGCTGTTGAGCGCTGATAAATACTTTGTCAGACATTTTATAATCTCTCTTAATGAATTGTGCGCAGATTTTAGAGTAACGGTATAAAATAACAATGAGCAGAGTGGTTTTTTGACTGTTTTTTAACAACTCCGTATTGTTTATCAACACTGCTGTTTTAGTATTTATTTAAGGGTATAAAGTTATGCATCTTTGTTTTTCTATCAGCGCCCATGGATTCGGACATGGTGCTATTTCTACGGCTGTGATTGCACGGGTGATGCAGGATTTTCCGGAAATTAAGATCAGCGTGCTCACTCTGCTGCCGAAAAGTTATCTCGACTCACGCCTCTCTGCTCCCTTTAGTTATATCCCTGTCGGCCATGACTTTGGTATGTTAATGCATTCTCCAATCGAGGTGGATGTGGTCAACAGCAGAATCAAATATCAGCACTTGTTTGCTAACTGGCAGCTGCTTGTGGCTAAGGAGGTCGCGCTTTTAGAGCAGATTAAACCGGATTGTGTGATTAGCAATATCTCGCCGGTTACCCTGGCGGCCGCTATGCATTTAAAAATTCGCACGGCTTCCGTTGCTCCCTTTAATTGGGCGCAAATTTATCAAGCTTACTGTCTGGATACGCAGCGCAAAGAAACACAGGATGTTTATCAGCGCATGCTCAGCGTTTATAAGCAGGTTGATTATATCTATAAGCCTCTGCCTTCTGTGCCGCTAAATGGTGTTGATGAAATTGAGATTGGCAGTATTAACAGTCAGCCGCAAGCGCGGCGGCAGAAGCTGCTGCAGTCTCTGCCGGCCGGGACAAAAAAAGTCGCTTTAGTGGCGCTTGGCGGTTTGCCTGTCGCCTTGCCTCTGAGCACCTGGCCGGTGATGCCCGGCTGGCACTACCTGGTGGATCAGCCCGGGCATTTATTGCGTGAGGATATGAGCCAGGTGCAGGATCTGCAGCTGCCGTTTTTACAGCTTATCGGCAGCTGTGATCTGATCTTGACCAAACCCGGCTATGGTACCTATTGCGAAATAGCAGCGCTTGCCGCAGAGAAAAAAATACGAGTGCTCAGCCTGGCGCGTCCGGACTGGCCGGAAACCCCTTTTCTGAATGGCTTTTTAAAAGCGCGCGTCCCTTTTGCTGAAATCAGTATGGAGGATCTTCGCGGTAAGTCTTTAGCCTTGATGATTAAAAAGCTCAATGCCTTACCCTATCCGGAGGAGCAAGCCTGTGCCGATGGCGCGGCGCAGTTAGTGGAGCATCTGCTGGCGCAGTTGTGATGTAATACAAAAAAGCCGCAGGAAATCTGCGGCTTGTGGAGTGTTATGCTTAGTTATACGGCAATGCGTTCAACTTCGCTTAATTGCGGTCCGGCAGCGACTAATGCCTGACCTTCCGGTTTATCGGTATAATTTTCAAAGTTTTTGATAAATAGCGTGGCCAGCTCTTTGGCTTTGCTTTCCCACTCCTGCGGTGTGGCATAGGTATCGCGCGGATCTAAAATGGCGTTATCTACGCCCGGCAGAGACAGGGGCACCTCCAGATTAAAGTAGGGAATAATTTTGGTTTCTGCTTTTTCAATGGAGCCATCAAGAATATCATCGATAATGGCGCGTGTATCCTGAATGGAGATACGTTTTCCAGAGCCGTTCCAGCCGGTGTTGACCAGGTAAGCTTCAGCACTGCAGGCTTCCATGCGCTTAACCAGCTCTTCGGCATATTTTGTCGGGTGCAGGGTTAAAAATGCTGCGCCAAAACAGGCTGAAAAAGTAGGGGTTGGTTTGGTAATACCGCGCTCTGTACCGGCGAGTTTGGCCGTGAAACCAGACAAAAAGTGGTACTGTGTCTGTTCTTTAGTCAGCTTGGAAACCGGGGGTAACACACCAAAAGCATCTGCGGTTAAAAAGATCACTTTCTTGGCATGTCCGCCTTTGGAAACCGGTTGGACAATGTTTTTAATATGGTGTATCGGGTAGGATACACGGGCATTTTCTGTTTTGCTGGCATCATGATAATCGACGACACCATCGGCATCGACAATCACATTTTCCAGCAGCGCATCATGTTTAATGGCATTGAAAATATCCGGCTCAGCTTCTTCGCTGAGACGTATGGTTTTCGCATAACAGCCGCCTTCAAAGTTAAACACGCCATCATCATCCCAGCCATGCTCATCATCGCCGATTAAGGCGCGTTTCGAGTCGGTTGACAGCGTGGTTTTACCTGTGCCGGAAAGACCGAAGAAAATGGCGGTATCGCCCTTTTCACCGACGTTTGCCGAGCAGTGCATGGATGCCATGCCGTTCAGCGGCAGCAGGTAGTTCATCACAGAAAACAGGCCTTTCTTCATTTCGCCACCGTACCAGGTGCCGCCAATCACCTGTACTTTTTCAGTCAGATTAAAGGCAACAAAGTTTTCTGAGTTTAGTCCCTGTTCCTGCCATTTCGGATTGCTCGTTTTCGAACCGTTCATCACCACAAAGTCGGGTTCAAAATCAACCAGTTCTTCTTCTGTCGGGCGAATAAACATATTGGTCACAAAGTGTGCCTGCCAGGGGACTTCAACAATAAAGCGTACTTTAAGGCGGGAATCCGGGTTAGCACCGCAGAAGGCATCGACAACAAACAGGCGTTTATTGCAAAGCTCTTCCACAACCAGTTGTTTTAAATGCTCCCAGACGGCTGGAGTAATAGGTTTATTATCATTTTTGCCCTGATCCGACCACCAGATAGTGTCCTTGGTTGTTTCGTCTTTGACAATATATTTATCTTTTGGAGAGCGGCCGGTAAAGATGCCGGTATCCACAGCCACTGTGCCGTTTTTGGTGAGCACGCCTTTTTCAAAACCTGTTAAGTCAGGAGACATCTCTTCTGCAAAAAGAGTTTCGTAACTTGGATTATAAATAATTTCAGAAACGCCGGTAATGCCATATTTGCTTAACTCATCAGTAGACAGTGATTTCGCTTTTGTCATATATCAGTTCCCCTTAAGTGTTTGAAATGCCATTTTTATCGGTAAATAAAATATCGACATTTAGAGTAGGGGATTATTGAGAATTTGGCAGAGATCTAGTTCAAATAATGAACGTAAAATAAAAAAGCCTGCTATTTTTAGCACTTTTTTATCAAAAAATGCGACTGTCCGCCTGATTTTCAGGTTGCGCTGAATGATTCAGCGAATGGCGGCTGTTTTTTATGCTGTGTTAATTTTTTTGCGCCGCAGACAGGCCGATCTTGAAGGGGGGTTAACAACCGTGCGCATTATCAATGAGCACGGTATATGGCGTGGCAATTAATGTTGTATATTGTGCGTATCTTCGAGGAGTATCTGTAAGTCAGCAACATCAAAGTGGTAGTCGCTGCCGCAGTATTCGCAATGCATATCAACCGAGCCGTGCTCTTTTAGAATATCCATAATCTCTTCCGGAGTGATCGATGCCAGTGAAGATAAGCAACGTTCTTTTGAGCAGTGGCATTTAAAGGTGATGGCTGTTGCTTCAAATAAGCGCACCTTTTCCTGATGGTATAAGCGGTACAGCAGTTCATCATTGGCCAGGTTGTATAGTTCCTCTTCTTTGACTGTTGAGGCAAGAGTGCTGACATGCTGAAACTGTTCTTCATGGCTGTCATTTACTGCGGGTAAGGTCTGCAGTAACATGCCTGCTGCTTGTGCCTTACCGTTATTACTGGCATGTAAAATAATGCGCGTGGCTAACTGCTCTGATTGTACAAAGTAATCTTCCAGACAGGCGCTTAAAGAATCCTTACTTAACTCGACAATGCCCTGATAACGCTCACCGTTATCCGGTGTGACGGTGATCATCAGGTGCCCCTTGCCGACCAGTTGCTTGAATGATAGTCCGCTGGTATCCCCTGCAACACGTGCAGTACCGCGTAGTTGCAGATCCTGGTTGGCATTGATGACGGCTAAGTTTAGCGGCCCGTCACCCTGCAGTTGTACGGCTATCTTACCTTCAAATTTTAAGGTGGCGGTGAGCAGACAGGTGGCAACTAATAGCTCACCCACAACATTGGCCACTTCAGGGCTGTAATCATGTTTTTTAATGATTTCATGATAGCTGTTATGTGCTCGGGCGATCTCTCCGCGAATTTGATAATCATCAAAAATAAAGCGTTGTAGTTGATCATTCATATTGTTAGCTCTCTTTGTATTTAATCGTAATTGGCTGTATTACGTTGTATTTTTGCTTGGATCAATTCTCTGCGCTGCTTTTTGTTCGGTTTACGCTGCGGATGCGGAGCATTTTGTAAACTTAATTTGCGCAGGGTTTGATACTGTTCGCGTTTTTTTATACTTTCTTCTGTTTCTGTGTATAAGGTTTCGGCTATCGGCGCGCCACGACGCTGATCGGATAAGATTTCTACGCGCACCTGTTTAATGACATCGCCCTGTCTGATGGATAACAGTGCGCCAACCTCGACAATTTTACTGGCTTTGCCGCGTTGCCCGTTATAATGGACTTTGCCGCCCTGAATCATATCGCGGGCAATGCTGCGGGTTTTGTAAAAACGGGCGGCCCATAACCATTTATCTAAGCGAATTTTTTTATCAGCCATTTTTTCACTCTTTTATGCTTCGAATAGCGAGTATAGCAAATTACACTTTACCACTCGTAGTTTTTTCTCTTCACTTTATGCCTGCTTTTCAATTTTTTGGCTATATTTTAAGATGCTTGGATACATTTTTCATTATCAGTAACGCTTGACTTGTTGCTTATGCTCGTCTGCTGTATCCTCTCGAATCTGGTGTTTTTTTTATATTTTTTAGCGTTTGTAAAATAAATAAAAGCAAAGGTGTATATTTGTGCCATTACCATCCATTTTCTTACTGCAAGCTCCCAAAGCTGCCGTCCTTGTGCTGGGCGGACTCTTAGCATATCAACTTGCTTTACTCAGCTGGTCTTTTTTTCCTATTCCAGAGTCACAATATCAATGGCAGGCTCCCCAGGTCACAACGACCGCGAATAGCAATAAAATCAATACCCTGAAATTACAACAGCTGCATCTGTTTGGCGAAGCGCAGCGTGCTCAGGCGCCGGTGAAAAATAACAAGCCGGTCAGTGCGGCTCCGAAAACAACATTGAATCTGACCCTGGTCGGGGTGGTTGCCGCCAGTGATCCCGAGTATTCCAGTGCTATTATCAGTTCTAAGGGCAGGCAGGAGAGTTATTTTGTCGACTCCCAGATAGAGGGCACTGAGGCAAGCATTGCTGAGATCTATGCCGATCGCGTGATTCTTGATGTGGACGGCGCATTGCAGACCTTATTGCTTGACGGAGTTGATAATCTGCAAAAAAACAATCAACGGGTGCCGCCGCTTAGCCGTGAGGAGCCTGCCGAAACTGAGGTCAAGCCGGTCGAGGTTGCGCTCGATCGCTCGGCAATATTAGAGGATCCCGGCAAGCTGAGCGATTATATTCGCATTTCACCTTACCGCCGCGATGGCGCTGTTGTCGGCTATCGCCTCAGACCGGGTAAAGATCGCACCTTATTTGAACAGGCCGGACTGGAAAACAATGATCTGGCGATTGAATTAAATGGGGTTGATTTAACGGATACACAGCAGGCTTTTTCATTAATGAAAGATTTCCCGACGATGACGGAGATAAGCTTAACCGTTGATCGCAACGGGCAATTACATGAGCTGTATCTGAGTATTCCCTAGCACAGGAAGTGGCTGCCAATGGTCAATAATAGAAAGCATAAATTTGGAGTTTTAGTCAAAATGATATTTTTAGGAATGAAAAGCAAGCTTACCAGGCTGCTAAGTTTAACTCTGCTTGCTTTAGGGTTGCATGGGGCCAGCATCGGCCCGCTGCTGGCCACTGAATATTCTGCAAGCTTTAAAAATGCTGATATTAATGAATTTATTAATATTGTCGGTAAAAATTTACAGAAAACTATTGTTCTCGATCCGACGGTGCGCGGCAGTATTAATGTGCGCAGTTATGACCTTTTAAATGAGCAGCAATATTATCAGTTTTTCTTAAATGTGTTAGAAGTTTACGGTTTTGCAACCGTGGAAATGGATAACGGCATTGTTAAAGTGATTAAAGCCAAGGATGCCAAAGTGGCTGCGATTCCAGTGGTTGATGATGGCACTCAATATACCGGTGATGAGATGGTGACACGCGTTGTCCCCGTCTCCAATGTTTCTGTGCGTCAGTTAGCGCCCTTATTGCGCCAGCTCAATGATAATGCCGGCGGTGGTAATGTGGTCCACTATGACCCTTCCAATGTGATTATGATCACCGGTCGGGCCGCAGTAGTGAACCGTCTGGTGCAGATTATTCAGCGCGTCGATAAAGCCGGTGATCAGGAGGTGGATATTGTTAAGCTCAAGTATGCCAGCGCCCTGGAGATGGTGAAGGTGGTCAGTGCCATTCAGAGCTCGGATGCAGGCAGCAAGGCGACACCTACTATTTTACAGCCGCGTTTAGTGGCCGATGAACGTACCAACTCATTAATTATCAGCGGCGAGCCGAAAACGCGTGCACGTATTGTCAAATTAGTTAAATCATTGGATAACGAATTAGAAAATCAGGGTAATACGCGGGTTTTTTATCTTAAATATGCCAAAGCAGCAGAGGTGGTGGCGGTCTTAAAAGGGGTCAGTCAAACCATAGAAAAAAGTGTCGACAGCAAAGGTGCTGCCACATCGAGTGGTTCAACATTAAGTATTGAAGCACATGAGGGAACCAATGCAATAGTGGTTTCCGCACAGCCGGCATTAATGTCCTCGTTGAGCAGTATTATTCGTCAACTTGATATTCGCCGCGCCCAGGTCTTAGTGGAAGCCATTGTTGTTGAAGTTTCCGAGAGCGACGGCATCAACCTCAGCACGCAGTGGGGATCGACAGCAGGGGGAACACAATTTAAAGATAATGGTGTCACGACAGGCGAACTGCTGGCCGGCGCTCAGGACCTCAATGAAAATGATGACTTTACCAGTGCCGCCAGTGCCTTAGCCAGTATTGCCGGGGGTATTATCGGCATTACCGATAATGATTGGGGCGTGGTACTGCAGGCTCTGCGCAGTTCAACGAGCTCCAATATTCTGGCTACGCCCAGTATCACCACCCTGGATAATCAGGAGGCCAGCTTTATCGTCGGGGATGAGGTACCGGTATTAACCGGCTCAACATCGAGCTCAAGTAATAATAATCCGTTCCAGACGATTGAGCGTAAAGAGATTGGTATTAAATTGACCGTTACCCCGCAAATTAATGAGGGTGATGCGGTGCAGATGGTGATTGAGCAGGAGGTCTCCTCAATCAAGGGACAAACCTCGGTGGATATCACCTTTGCGACGCGCGCGGTTAAAACCACAGTGCTGGCTAAATCCGGAGAAACAGTGGTGATTGGCGGGTTAATCGATGAAGATGTTAATGAAACAGTCGATAAAGTGCCGCTGCTTGGTGATATTCCGCTGCTCGGCCACCTCTTTAAATCAAGCAAGAGCAGTACCGAGAAGCGTAATCTCATGGTCTTTATACGCGCAACTATTATTCGCGATGATAAAACCATGAGCGATCTCAGTACCCGCAAATATACCCTGATCCGCAATGTACAGCAGGCGCAACGTGACGAAGGGATCAATTTGATGCCCAATACGCAGGCGCCTGTGCTGCCGGAGTGGGGAAGCAGTCATGAGATTAATCCCGATGACTTTTCGCTATCCAAAGAGCGTTATAAAGCGGGCCATGCCTTACAGGAAGGACAGTAATGAGTCTGCTTGAACAAAGTGTGCCTGTTTCTGAGAAGGAGATGGTGGAGAGTACACCGCGCGGGCAGCTGCCTTTTCCCTTTTCTAAAAAGCATGGTGTGGTGATCTGGTTTGACGGGCCAGACACTGTGCTTTGTTATAAGCAGCAACCCTCTGCCGAGCTGCTGCTGGAAGTGCGCCGCGTGCTCGGCCATGCGTTTCGTCTACAACAGGTCGATAATAGCGTTTTTGAGGAGCGGGTTACGCTGGCCTATCAGTCTTCATCCTCTGAAGCGCAGCAGTTAATGGAGAATATCGGCAGCGATGATTTATTTACCCTTGCCGAGGAACTGCCCGGGGATGAGGATCTTCTGGAAACGGAAGATGATGCGCCGATTATCAAACTGATCAATGCGATGTTAGGCGAAGCGATTAAAGAGGAAGCATCGGATATTCATATTGAAACCTTTGAGGATTCGTTAGTGATCCGCTTCCGTGTCGATGGTGTGCTGCGGGAGATTTTAAAACCGCAGCGCCGGTTAGCGGCGTTGTTGGTGTCACGTATTAAGGTGATGGCCAAGCTGGATATCGCCGAAAAACGCATTCCCCAGGATGGACGAATTTCACTGCGCATTGGTGGCCGTGCTGTAGATGTGCGTGTCTCCACTATGCCGGCCAGCCATGGCGAACGCGTGGTCTTACGTTTGCTGGATAAAAATGCCATTAAACTTGAACTGGCCACGCTGGGAATGACCGAGCAGAATCATAATCTGTTGCGTGAGCTTATTCATAAGCCGCATGGCATTATTTTGGTTACCGGGCCGACAGGATCGGGTAAAAGTACCACCCTTTATGCTGCCTTATCCGAGATCAACGCCAAGCACCGCAATATTTTGACCGTTGAAGACCCGATTGAGTATGCCATCGAGGGGATCGGCCAGACGCAGGTTAATACTAAGGTTGATATGACCTTTGCACGTGGTCTGCGGGCCATTTTGCGTCAGGATCCTGACGTGGTGATGATTGGTGAGATTCGTGATCTGGAAACCGCTGAAATTGCGGTGCAGGCCAGTTTAACCGGGCACCTGGTCTTTTCCACCCTGCACACCAATAGTGCGGTTGGAGCGGTCACGCGTCTGCGCGATATGGGCATTGAGCCTTTCTTGCTCTCTTCAAGTTTATTGGGCGTGCTTGCGCAGCGCCTGGTGCGCCGCCTGTGTCCAAATTGTAAAGCGCCGCATGCGTGCACCGAGAAAGAGAAACAGATATTAGGCGTACAGCCCGAGCAGAAAGCGCTTATCTATCGTGCGGTGGGCTGCGAGCATTGTAATCAAAGCGGCTATCGAGGACGGACCGGGATTCATGAGCTGTTAATGGTGAATGAGGAAGTGCGCGAGCTGATCCATACCGGGGCGGGCGAGCAGGCGGTTGAGAAAGTGATCCGTCAGCATACGCCGAGTATTCGCGATGATGGCCTGGCCAAAGTGCTGGCAGGCACAACGACACTGGAAGAGATTCTACGTGTAACCAGAGAGGGCTAGTGTGGCAACGTTTTTTTATAAAGCACTTGATGCGCGCGGCAAACAGAAGAAAGGCACACTAGAGGCCGATTCGGCACGCCTGTTGCGCCAGAAGTTACGTGCTTTAGGTTTAACCCCTGTGGAGGTCGAAGCCAGCGCGAATAAAAGCTCAAAAAGCAGCGTCAGCTTATTACGCAGTAAAATTAAAACCGCCGATCTGGCCTTAATGACGCGGCAACTGTCCACCTTAGTGGCATCGGCTATTCCGCTGGAAGAGTGTTTACGTGCGGTTGCCGAGCAGTGTGATAAGCCTAAAATCCGAGCCATGCTGATTTCGGTGCGCGGCGGAGTGATTGAAGGGCGCACCCTGGCCGACAGTATGCGCGACTTTCCGCTTATTTTTGATAATCTGTTCTGTGCCATGGTCGCCGCCGGGGAGAAATCCGGGCATCTGGACAAGGTGCTGGACAGGCTTGCCGATTATGCCGAGCAGCGTCAGGAGATGAAAAGCAAAATGCTGCAGGCGCTGATCTATCCGATCGTCTTAACCCTGGTGGCGATTTCTGTGGTGGCGATTCTGCTGACCTCAGTGGTGCCGCAGGTGGTCGGTCAGTTTGAACATATGGGTGCGGATCTGCCCGCGTCAACGCGCTTTTTAATTGCCGCCAGTGAGCTGTTAAGTGCTTATGGTTTGTATTTTGTGCTCTTTGTCGCTGCCTGTCTGCTGCTGAGCAGGCAGATGCTGAAACAGCAGGCAAAGCAGCTGGCTTTTGATAAACAGTTGCTTAAACTGCCGGTGATTGGCCATGTTGCCAGTGAACTTAATACCGCCCGCTTTGCCCGCACGCTCAGTATTTTAAACAGCAGTGCGGTGCCGCTGCTGGAAGCCATGTCCATTTCCGGAGAGGTGCTCAGTAACCTGTATATGCGTCAGCAGGTCGGTGAAGCCACTGAACGCGTCCGTGAAGGTGCCAGCCTGGGAAGGGCACTAAAGAGTACGCAGCTATTCCCGCCGATGATGCTGCATATGGTGACCAGTGGTGAACGCAGTGGCGAGCTGGGCAATATGCTGGAGCGTTGTGCCGATAATCAGGACAAGCAGTTTTCAGCACAGATCACCATTGCTCTGGGTATTTTTGAACCGGCACTTGTTATTTCTATGGCAGGTGTGGTTTTATTTATCGTGGCGGCAATTTTGCAGCCGATTTTACAGTTGAATAATATGGTTTCCGGATAACGGTATTGGCTATTCAGCAGCTTAGCTTTTGTTTCATTAAATATAAAAGGTAATAGGATGAGAATTGCAAAGAAAAAGGGCTTCACTTTGTTAGAAATTATGGTGGTGATTGTTATTCTGGGTGTATTAGCCTCGATGATCGTGCCCAACTTAATGGGCAACAAAGATAAAGCGGATCGCCAGAAAGTGGTCTCCGATGTGATTGCATTAGAGAATGCGCTGGATATGTATAAATTGGATAATGGCTCCTATCCAAGCACAGATCAGGGGCTGGAGGCCTTAGTCAGCGAACCGAGCGGTTCACCTGAACCGCGTAACTACCGTGATGGCGGTTATATCAAACGTCTGCCGCAGGATCCCTGGGGGAATGACTATATTCTCAATAATCCCGGTGAATACGGTAAAATTGATATTCTTTCTGTGGGGCA
>JBFGZH010000063.1:0-11680 GCA_041586895.1 Psychromonas sp.
ACATAAGCTGGCGATAACGAAGTAGAAAGTGCGAACAAATGCTGCCCTACGGGTTCATCTAAAAGCATCCTGAGCTGCGTTGATCAAAGTTCACATAGAACAACTATGCTTCGCTCCTCGCGCCTTGCTCAGAATGCTTTTAGCTTGAACAAAATTCGTACTCGAAAGGTCAACAGACCCTAATTATAACTCTATCAATGAGTATAATTTATAATTTAAATTCGTTCCCCAGATAAACCTGTTTAACATGATCGTTCGCTAAGATCTCATCCTGTGTGCCGATGGCAATAATTTCCCCGTGGCTGACGATATATGAATGTTGGCAGACATCCAGTGTTTCACGTACATTGTGATCGGTAATAAGCACACCTAAGCCGCGGTCCCTAAGCTGCTGAATAATATTTTTAATATCAATCACTGAAATAGGATCAACGCCGGCAAAGGGTTCATCGAGAAGAATGAATTTAGGCTCGGTTGCCAGTGCGCGGGCAATTTCAACACGGCGTCGTTCACCGCCTGATAAACTCATCCCTTTATTATCACGGATATGGGTGATATGAAACTCTTCAAGCAGGGTATTTAATTTCTCTTCACGCTGTGCCTGGGTTAATTCCTTACGGATCTGCAAAATGCCCATAATATTTTCCGTTACCGTTAGGCGGCGGAAGATGGAGGCTTCCTGCGGCAGGTAACCTATGCCTTTTTGCGCGCGAATATGCATAGGGTGGTGAGAAAGATCTTCCCCGTCAATAACGATAGAGCCCTCATCTTGTTTGACTAAACCTACGACCATATAAAAAGAGGTTGTTTTTCCGGCGCCATTGGGGCCAAGCAAGCCGACGATTTCGCCGCTTTTGACGGTTAAGCTGACACCATTCACCACAGTACGGCCTTTATAACTTTTGACCAAGCCTTTTGCTATCAATTCAGCCATCTTAATTATTCTTCTTTTTCTGAGGTTGTACTTTCAGTTGCATCTTTTTTATCTTTTTCAAATTGAGCCGGTAGGAATACCGTGCTGACACGCTCATTCTCTCCGCTGCCGGTATTGACTGTCAGCTCTTCGCTAGTAAGAGAATAAACGATCTCTGAGCCGTTAATCTGGCTATCAAGCTGTTTAACTTGAGCGTTACCGCTAAGGGTTATTTTCCCTTTGCCAACATCGTAACGTATGCTTTTTGCCTGGGCATTGAGCGGTTTGCCATCATCTTGAGTCTGATAAAAGGTTGCCAGATTCCCATCGGCTATCATGATTTCATGGTTAGTCTTAGGGTCCCGAATCACCGTCAGCTTGTCAGCGCTGATTTTAATCGACCCCTGCGTGAGTAACACCTGTTGCGAAAAAACCACTGTATTTTCTTTCATTTTCGCATGCTGTGTTAACGAGCTGACATGAATGGCTTGTTCATAGTCAGACTCAAGTGCAACACTTGAGAATGACAGGAGTAGAGTACTGACAAGGAGAAGTTTTTTATTTATTTTCATTGAGGTATACCGCTTTAATTTTGTCTTTTACAATTAATTCTTCAGAGACTAAAGATGCCCACATGCCAACACCTTGTTGCTGCATTTGCGGTCCTTGCCAGGTAACTAACAGCTCGCTGCTTATCTCTTTTTTATCCAGGAGTATGGTTAGCTCTTCTGTGTTCATGGTTTGTACCAGTTGATCTAAACTGAGGTTTTTAAGCCAGACGTCTTTTGTCAGCACTAATTTATTCTGCTGATACAGGGTGCCACTTGCACTGCTTATCTGCCAGACTGTCGGCTCGCTGCTTTTTTCATTGTTAATATAAACAATCAGTTTCGGCTGCTCAAAAACAGTCATATCTTTGCTGGCGAAGCTGGTTGTTTTATCAGAAAATATTTCATAGCCGATAGCACCCGTTTCATCAAAGTGAATATTGCTGACGTCATAGGCAATATAATTGAGTTGATGTTTTGGCTGCTCGGGTAAATTTGTTTCCGGTTTAATATATAACCATAGCAAAAATACCAGCAATAAGAACATAAATGGAATACTTTGGCGCTTCTTCATTTATTCGCTTTTACCCTGTGTCATATGCAGTTGTTGATTGCATTGCAGAAAAAGATCGCAAATTTCCCGCACTGCACCAAAACCACCTTTGGTATAGGTAATTAAATCAGCTGCCTGCAGTACCAGCGGATGGGCATCATGAACAGCAACCCCTAAGCCACAGGCTTTAATAACAGGCAGATCCACCACATCATCGCCGATATAGGCGACTTGCGCAGCCTGTAAATTAAGCGTTTTTAATAAGTAGTGATAAACACTGAGTTTATCTTCCTGGCCTTGGTAAATATGAGGCACACCCAGGGCTTTCATTCTATTTTCAACAATCAGCGATTGACGTCCGGTAATAACGGCAACATTAATGCCTGCTTTCAAAATCGCTTTAATGCCAAAACCATCTTTAGTGTGGAATGCTTTTAACTCTTCCCCCTGATTGCCCAAGTAGATTCGGCCATCAGAGAATACGCCATCGACATCACAGATAAGCAATTTAATCTTTGCAGCACGTTGTTGATTTTCAATGCTAATTTGACCGTAGGGGGTGGTGAACATGTAATTTCTCACTGACTGTTTGTATCTGTTGCTGAAAAATGCAAAATTACTTTGTTGTTAGCACGAATAATGCATTAGCTTTCTCTATTGTCCCGTTTATCAGTCAAAAAATAAAGTGTTAACATTCAATTGTGGTTGAATTTTAAACAACTGTCTTAAATAAGTGCGTTTATGAAAATTAAGCGCTACTTATGTAATTAAAAATTGTATAAAAAAGGACATAACTTTACACTAAGGGGCTTATTTATAGATTAAAGAAATGGTTGTCGATGAAAGAATTAAACCATCTTGTGATTAAAAATCTCTGCTTTTCTAGAAATCAACGCTTGTTGTTTGATCACTTAAATTTTGAATTTGAGCGCGGTAAAATCACTGCCATCCTCGGGCCAAGCGGTATTGGTAAAACAACCCTGCTGAAGTTGATTGGCGGGCAGTTACCGGTCGACAGTGGTGAGATTATTTTTAATGGTCATGCCATTAATAACTGCTCGGCTAAAGTCCTCTATGAAGCACGCAAAAAGATGGGCATGTTATTCCAAAGCGGGGCGCTTTTTAATGATCTGTCTGTCTTTGAAAATGTGGCCTTTCCATTGCGCGAACACTGTCAACTTGATGAAGAATTACTGTCGACATTGGTGTTAATGAAGTTAGAGGCCGTGGGCTTGCGCGGAGCAAAAGACCTGCAACCTAACGAGCTTTCCGGGGGCATGGCAAGGCGCGTGGCTTTAGCGCGCGCTATCGCGCTGGATCCGGAAATGATTTTGTATGATGAGCCTTTTACCGGGCAGGATCCGATCTCGATGAATGTGCTGCTTAATCTGATTAACCAGCTTAATAAAACCCTGGGGCTGACTTCTATTATTGTGTCTCATGATGTTAATGAGGTGTTGTCCATTGCTGATAATGTCTATGTGTTGGCCGATCAAAAAATTATCGCGCATGGGCCGGCTCATTCGCTGTTACAGCAAACCGGCAATCCATTACTGCAGCAGTTTCTGCATGGGCAGAGTGACGGCCCGGTGCCTTTCCACTTCCCTGTAGAAGACTTTCAAAAAGATTTACAAAAGGAGAGATAATGATTAACGCTTATCTGCGTTTTGTTGGTCAATTCAGTTTAGGGTTTGTGCAGACCATAGGCCGGTGTTGCTTAATGCTCTGGCATACGCTGTGCGGCAAGCCGCATGCACAGCTCATTCCTCTGATGATCAGACAAATTTTTCAGCTGGGTATTTTATCCTTACCTATTATTTTAACCTCCGGCTTATTTATCGGTATGGTATTGGCTTTTCAGGGATACAACGTCTTAGTGGACTATTCTGCCGAGGAGAGTTTAGGCAGCATGGTCGCGTTGTCATTGCTACGCGAATTAGCGCCTGTTGTCGCCGCGCTTCTTTTTGCCGGAAGGGCCGGCTCCGCATTAACGGCTGAAATAGGGTTAATGCAGAGTACAGAGCAGCTTGCCAGCATGGAGATGATGGCTGTGTCGCCGTTAAAAAGGGTGATTGCGCCGCGCTTTTTTGCCGGTATTATTGCCTTGCCTATGCTGACCGTGTTTTTTAATGTTATTGGTATTTGGGGCGGCTATTTAATTGGTGTCAGCTGGATGGGCATTGATGGCGGTACTTACTGGTCAGTGATGCAAAGCAGCATTGACTATCTGCCCGATGTCGGTAACGGGCTAATAAAAAGCTTTGTGTTTGCTATATTGATAACCTGGATCGCGCTTTACAACGGTTATCATGTCGTGCCTAATGCTCTTGGGATTAGTCAATCAACCACACAAACGGTGGTTGTTTCTTCTTTGCTGGTACTGGCAATGGATTTTGTTTTAACAGTTTTTATGTTTGGAATGTAATATGTCACAGAAAAAAGTGGAATTATGGGTCGGCGCATTTGTTATCGCAGCAATGTTTTCTTTAGCAATACTCGCTTTTAGTGTTACCGGGCTTTCTTTACGCGGCGAAGGCAGCAGTTATACGCTACATGCCAGCTTTACCAATATTGGTGGTTTAAAAGCAAGAGCGCCGGTTAAACTGGGCGGCGTGGTGGTCGGGCGCGTGGAAGAGATTAGCCTGGATGTCGAAACCTATACACCTGTGGTACGCTTAGCTATGTTTGAGAATAAAGGTTTTTACCCTGAAACCTCGTCATTATCTATATTAACCTCCGGCTTATTAGGCGATCAGTATATCAGTATTCAGCCCGGTTTTATGGATGATGGCATTGATATGCTGGCAGATGGCGATACTATTGAAGATACTAAGTCTGCATTAGTGCTTGAAGATCTGATCGGTCAGTTTATTTATTCAATTAATAAGGAAGAATAATGCGTATTTTATCTATTGTTTTCGCGCTGTTGTTCAGCTGTTTTTCTTATGCCGCGCCTGTGGATATGAGCAACCCTAATCAGGTAATTCACTCTGTATCCACTAAGACATTAGCAAGAATAACGGCAGAGCAGGAGCGCCTGAAAAATGAAAGCGGCTATATCAAGGTGCTGATTGAAGAAGAGCTGATGCCCTATTTTGATTATACCTATGCCGCCTATAAGGTGATGGGCAGTCATTTACGAAGCACCTCTGCCACACAGCGCAGTAACTTTGTCGAGGCATTTCGAACCTACCTGGTGAATACCTACGGGCATCTTTTATTTGAATATGAGCAGCAAAAGGTTGAAATATTAGACAATCCTCATTTTAAGGATAAGAAAATCATCTCAATTGCTGTTAGAATCCGTGACGATAAAGAACAGGTCACGCAATTAGCTTTCAAATTACGAAAAAATAAAAAAACCGGAGAATGGAAAGTTTTTGATGTCATTGCCGAGGGGGTCAGCATGCTCAATACTAAACAGTCTGAACTCGGTGAATTGATCCGCAAAAATGGTATCGATCAGGTGATTGAGCTGTTGAAGCAGAAAAACAGTGAGTTTTGATCGTGATGGACAAGCCAAATAACGGGACAGTAGTGTTAACCGGTAATTTAGTCTTAAACGAGTTATCGAATAAGCGTTTTCCAGAAGTTGCCTGTTATCAGGGGATACAATGCATTGATTTACAGCAATTAGAAAATGTAGACTCAGCTGGCATTGCTTATATTGCCCAAATTAAAAGCCATTATTCGAATATCCGCTTTACAGGCGTTTCGAATAAAACACACGTCTTAGCCAAGTTATATGGGCTAAGTTTTATTTTTAAGTCGTAAGGTGTTCAATGAATATTGCAACAATCAAAGAAAAATTAGAACAAGCGTTAGTCCTTGATGAATGTATTGTTAAAGGTGAGAATGGCAATTTCGAAGTCATTGCCGTGGGTGCTATTTTTGCCGGTTTAAGCCGCATAAAAAAGCAACAGACAATTTACGGGCCGTTAACAGATGAGATTACAAGCAATGCGATTCATGCATTAACGATCAAAGCCTTCACACCTGATGAATGGCAAAAACAAAAACACTTTATGTAGTCAGCGGAAAGGATAGTTTGATGGGTCAGTTTTTAATTCAAGGTGGTTGCCAGCTAAAAGGTGAAGTCACTATTTCCGGCGCTAAAAATGCAGCATTACCAATTCTTTTCGCGACATTATTATCAAAAGGCGATATTCATTTAAGCAATGTGCCCCTGCTGAAAGATATTTCCACCACACTTGAACTTTTACAGGAGTTAGGCGCACAAGCGGTTCAGGATGGCCATAAAGTACATATTAACGCTGCCAATGTAAAAAATTACACGGCATCCTATGATTTGGTACGTAGTATGCGTGCTTCTATTTTGGCGCTCGGACCTTTAGTGGCGCGCTTTGGCAAAGCAGATATCTCATTGCCGGGTGGTTGTGCGATCGGGGCCCGTCCGGTGAATCTGCATATTCACGGACTGGAGCAGATGGGCGCCACCATTAAAGTCGAGGATGGCTTTATTAAAGCGCGTGTTGACGGGCGTTTAAAGGGAACGCATATCTATATGGATATGGTCAGTGTGACCGGTACTGGCAATCTGATGATGGCAGCAGTGCTTGCCGAAGGGGTTACCACCATTGAAAATGCGGCTAAAGAGCCTGAAATCGTTGATTTGGCTAATTTCATCAATGTAATGGGCGGTAAAATAAGCGGCGCAGGTACGGATACGCTAACCATTGAGGGCGTGGAATCGTTAGCCGGCTGTGCTTATCAGGTACAACCGGATCGTATTGAAACCGGCACCTTTTTAGTTGCTGGTGTGGTCAGCGGTGGTAAAGTTAAGTGTGTCAATACCGATCCGCAGTTATTAGTTGCCGTGCTTGCCAAGCTTGAAGAGGCAGGTGCCTTAGTGACAACCGGTAAAGACTGGGTTGAAGTGGATATGATTGACCGTGAGCTGAAATCGGTGAATATCACCACTGCCCCTCATCCGGCTTTTCCTACCGATATGCAGGCGCAATTTACTGTTTTAAATACAGTGGCTCCCGGTACAGGCCGTATCAAAGAAAATATTTTTGAAAACCGTTTTATGCATGTGCCTGAATTGCAGCGTATGGGCGCTAATATTGAATTAGAAGGCAATCTGGCAATCTGTGGCGATCACGATAAGCTAAGCGGCACAAAAGTCATGGCCACTGATCTGCGTGCTTCTGCCAGTTTAGTGATTGCCGGTCTGATTGCTAGTGGTGAAACCGTTGTCGATGAGATTTACCATATAGATCGTGGTTATGAAAAAATAGAGGATAAGTTAATTGCACTCGGTGCGACAATGCAGCGTATTGAAGACTAACTCACAATTTATTGCTCATACTAGCTGCATTTTCGCTGGTATGGGCAACAAGCTGCTGCTGCGTTATCTATCGCCGGCAGCAGCCGCTAAATCACGAAGATCACCGACGATCACTTCCAGTTCAATCTCATTTCCTGCACGTAATAAAGACAGCTTGGCCGTTGTTCCCGGCTTTATTTCCGCTACCTTATCCAGTGCATCAATCAAATTGCTGACGGCAACCCCATCGATCTTTAATAACAGATCATTAACTTTAACGCCGGCCAGTGAGGCCGGGCCGCCCTGATAGACCTTTTTTATAATAATACTGTTTTGCGCCTTTAATCCCCAAAGGCGTGCAATCAGCGGATCTAAATTTTCAGCGACAAGACCTAATGAACCGCGAATGACGCGGCCATCTCTAATCAGGCTGGTCATTATGCGCTGTGATAGTTGATAAGGTACAGCAAAACTAATGCCGCTACTGGAATTTTGCTTATTAGTGTAAAACTCAGAAGTATTAATGCCGACCAATTCTCCACGGCTGTTAATCAATGCACCACCCGAGTTACCTTCATTAATGGCGGCATCGGTCTGCAGAAAATCCTGACGCCCTGAAGAGCTCATGCCGTTTCTGCCCGTTGCACTGATGATGCCCTGGGTAATGGTTTGTCCTAAGTTATAGGGGTTACCGATGGCCAGTACCACATCGCCCACCTGTGGCTGATAGAGGGGATTTTGCGGAATAACCGGCAGGTTATCCCCGTCAATCTGCAGGACCGCTAAGTCCGTTACCAGATCGCTGCCGACTACCGATGCGGTGAATAATCGTCCATCCTGCAGGGCGATTAAAATTTGGTCGGCTTTAGCGATCACATGGTAATTGGTGAGGATATAACCTTGCGCATCAGTGATAATACCTGAGCCTAAGCCGGTGGGCTGAAGATGTTGTTTATTATCGATACTGGAATCTATATATTGCTGTGAATAAATATTGACCACGGCAGGCGAGGCCTTTTTTACCGCTTCACTGTAGCTGCTGATGGGCTGCTCTATTGCCAGAGCAGGAAAGTGCGGCGCTACTTTAGCAGCAGATATTATCAGTCCGGCAATAATCAGCCCGATAATAATAGGTTTTAAAAAATAGAAAAACGATCCGGTAAAATTCATAATTTGAACTGGCCAGTATAGAAAGATAATAATAAACAAGAATTATATACAAAATATTCTTTGCATGGGGGGATTTACGCTGAAAATAAGAGATACAAAGAGCTGCAGGGTAACGGTAAGTGCAAATTCAGGCAAAAAAAAGCAGCGTCTAAGACACTGCTCTATTATATTCTGTAAAAACTAGTTATTAAGCAATAACGTGTACAGAAGAAGTGTTAGTAGTACCTTCAGCTACAAGCGCACCTGAAACCATAACTACTTTATCACCTGTAGTTGCAAGACCAAGATCTTTAGCCATATCCATACCTAGTTGGTAGAAGGCTTCCATTGAGCTTTGTGCTTCAATGACTTTAGCTGAAACACCTTTGGTTAATGCAAGTTGCTGAGCTGTTTTTGCATTGCTGGTTAGCGCAAGGATTTTCGTTTTAGGGAAGTATTTACGTAAAGAACGTGCAGACTTACCAGCTTCTGTAGCAACGATGATAAGTTTAGCATTAAGCTGCTCTGCGTTTTTAACTGCGCCGCTACATACAGCTTCAGTAATACGTAACTCACCTTTTACGTCTGGACGTGCAGGCATAACCGCATCTGTACGTGCACAGATAGTCGCCATAATGGCAACAGCTTCTGCTGGGTATTTACCTTTAGCACTTTCACCAGAAAGCATTACCGCATCAGTACCGTCTAAGATAGCGTTGGCAACATCACCCGCTTCAGCACGTGTTGGGCGTGGGTTTTTGATCATAGAATCAAGCATTTGTGTTGCAGTAATAACAGGTTTACGTGCAGCATTGGCTTTTTCGATCATCATTTTTTGTGCGAAGATTACTTCTTCAACTGGGATTTCAACACCTAGGTCACCACGAGCAACCATGATGCCGTCAGAAGCCGCTAGAATGTCATCAAAGTTGTCAACACCTTCCTGATTTTCAATTTTTGAGATGATGCGAATGTTTTCGCCACCGTTAGCCGCTAAGTGCTCACGAATCTCCAGTACGTCTTCTTTCTTACGGATAAATGAAGCCGCGATGAAATCAACTTGTTGTTCACAACCAAATACTAAATCACCTTTATCTTTAGGAGAAAGGGCTGGAAGTTGTACTTTAACGCCAGGTAGATTAACACCTTTGTTTTCGCCCAGCTCACCGGTGTTCATTACGTCACAGATAACTTCGTGATCAGTAATGCGTTTAACAGTTAGCTCGATTAGACCGTCATCTAGAAGAACAGTGTTGCCTACTGCAAGATCTTTTGTTAAACCTTCGTAAGTTACTGCTACTTTAGTGTTATCACCAACGATTCTTTGATCTGTCGTTAGTGTGAATTCTTGACCAGCTTTTAGTAGTACATCATCGCCATTGGCAAGTTTAACCGTGCGAATTTCAGGACCTTTAGTATCTAATAAGACAGCAACATTTTTGCCGGTTTCCTGGCAAACTTCACGTAATTTAGTAATACGGCCGCCGTGCTCATCAAAATCACCATGAGAGAAGTTAAGACGCATTACGTTCATGCCGTTGTTTACTAACTTAGTTAACATCTCTTTTGATTCAGATTTTGGACCAATCGTACAAACTATTTTTGTTTTTCTCACCGTTATTCTCCAAGGATGATTGTGTTGTTGTATAACATCTTGATAGCGTGTTAATGCTTCATTATATTGCTGGATCGCATTTTACAAGAAATAACCTTAAAAAAAATGATTTATACCAACTTTTTTAAATATATTTAATATTGTAATTTTTTATAACTTTTGGGTGATTTATGAACTTTGTCTGTATAAGGCACGGCTTATTTTTATTCTCAATCTAATATCAGATACAGCAGACGTTTGTCTCGTTGAATATTAAGGGCTAATAAGTCGGGTGGGACTTTAAAGAGTTCGTTTAATTCACCTAAATTGTTAATAGGGGTGCGATTGATGGCAATGATAAGATCACCTTCCTGCAGTCCGAAGCTTTCAGCCACTGAGCCTGGCTGCACTTTGGTAATGATGACGCCGTTATTGTTTTTGCTATCACTTAATGTGGCGCCCGAGAGGGAAGGATGAAATGATTTTGCGAGCACTTTTTGCTGCACAGATTCCTGCAGCGTGGCGCTGAGATAAATTGTCTTGCCATTCTGTATGACCCCAAGATCAACCTGAGTGCCTATGGTTAATGAGCCAATTTTGGCGCGTAATTCAGCAAAGGAGTGAATGCTCTTGCCATTCATGGAGATAATAATATCACCGGCCTTTAATCCGGCTTTTTCTGCCCCTGAGTTCGGCGTGACTTGTTTTACAAATGCACCACTAGGGGAGTCCAATGCAAAAGTTTTGGCCAGCTCTGCGGTTAATTCGCCACCCCTTATTCCTAAAATACCGCGGCGAATCTCACCATAAAGTGATAACTGCTTCGCCAGGTTATTAACCATATTAGCTGGAATCGCAAAGCCGATACCTATATTACCGCCATTGGGACCTAAAATGGCGGTGTTAATGCCAATCAGTTCGCCTTTTAAGTTAACTAATGCCCCCCCGGAATTCCCTGCGTTGATTGCGGCATCGGTTTGAATAAAATTTTCTAAGTTCTCAAGGTTAAGGCCGCTGCGTCCAAGCGCACTGATAATACCTGAGGTCACCGTCTGGCCGAGCCCAAAAGGGTTGCCGATGGCGATAACGAAATCACCTACCCGTAATTGGTCGGAGTCGGCGAACTCAAATTGAGTCAGCTTTTTCGTTGTATGGATTTGCAATAGGGCAATATCGCTTTCTCTATCCTGGCCGAGTGTTTGAGCAATAAATTCCTGGCCCGACTTTAAGGTGACTTTAATTTCGGTGGCATCTTCAATCACATGATAATTAGTAATAATATAACCTTTCTGAGCATTAATAATAACGCCGGATCCGAGACCGGAAAAGGGCTGCAGCTCTACTTCGGGAACACTATAGGGATTAAAAAAGCGGAATAGATCGGGTGACATTTGCGGATAAAGCTGTTTGCCAAGCACAGAAATATTGACAACAGCGGGGCTGACTTTGTCAACTAAGGGGGCTAAGCTGTGGGGATTGTGCTGAGCACTGATGGAAGCGAAGGCGGCAGCGCTATTTCCTGTCAATATCAGCAGTGTGCTAACAATAATAAAAGAGTAAATTAAGTTTTTCACAAACAGGTATCCTTTTATGCATAGCTAAGCTGCTGGAAGGCTCTGCTTCTATACCTTGG
>JBFGZH010000064.1:0-11658 GCA_041586895.1 Psychromonas sp.
ATCCCCCAGTTATCGGTCTGTTTATCTAAAATAACCTGAATATCTTTATTGAGTCTATCCCGCTCTGCCAATAATTCATCGAGTTCATGCTGGCCTAAGACTGAGCGCAGAGTCGTTTGTGATAGCTGACTGGTTGCTTCAAAATAACTTTCCACATTATTGATCGCCATCTTAGGATCCACCACCCGGAAATAGACCACCGCATTCACTTTGACAGAGACATTATCACGCGTGATCAAATCCTGAGTCGGCACATCTAAGACAATAGTACGTAGATCGACTCTGACCATTTGTTGAATAACAGGGATTAAAATAACCAAGCCAGGGCCTTTAACCTGATAAAAGCGGCCGAGGAAAAAAACCACGCCTCGTTCATATTCGCGCAATACTTTAAACATACTGACAAGCAATGCGACAACCAGAACAACAATAGTAGCTATGCTGTAATAACTCATCATTATCTTTCTCCTTATACTTATACCTTGTTATTTACTTTTGTCATTCTCATTAACGGGTGAGACCTGCAGCCATAAACCGGCAACATTTTTAACCCTGACCTGCTGATCGAGCGCGACCGGCTCAGCACAGCGTGCCTGCCAAATTTCCCCATCGACTTCCACCCAGCCCTGCCCGGCCGTAAAATCAGCCGTCGCAGTGGCAAGCTTGCCAATCATGCATTGTGTGCCCGTGGTGACTTGTTTGCGGCGAACCTTTAATAACAGAGTAAGAATGACAAAGGTAAAGAGCAGTGAAACAAAAGCAAAGCCGGCGATAATAGGTTTGGCAATCTGAAATGCAGGCAGCTCGCTATCCATCAAGAAAACCGAACCAATCACGAAGGCACCGATACCGCCTAACCCCAAAATACCGAAGCTTGGGCTGAATGCTTCCGCTACCAATAAAACAATCCCCAGCAGAATAAGTGCTAAACCGGCATAGTTGACCGGCAGCATCTGCAGTGCATACATACCCAGCAATAAACAGATTCCGCCCAGCACCCCCGGCAGGCCAATCCCCGGATTATAAAACTCCAGCAATAAACCATAGATACCTATTAACATCAGAATATAGGCAACATTCGGGTTGGTCAGTGTCGCTAAAAAGGTATATCGCCAGTCAGGAATACGCTCTATTAACTGCACATCCGCTAACTGCAGCGTTGCCACTGCATTATTAAGCTTTATCTGCCGCTGATCGGCAAGCTGAACCAACTGCTCAAGATCATCTGCAATAAAATCAATCACATTGAGTTTTAATGCTTCCTGTGCATCTAAACTGGCTGCTTCGGTAACGGCTTTTTCAGCCCACTGCTCATTGCGCCCGTGCAACTTGGCTAAACCTTTAATATAAGCGCTGGCATCATTGATGGCTTTTTTCTCATGGGTGGTATTGGCCACTACTTTTTTATCGTTCGCAGCGGGCTCTTTATCTGCTTGTTGCGGCTCTTCTTGAGGAAGTCCCTGTACGGCGATGGAAATAGGTGTGGCCGCCCCTAAATTGGTTGCATTGGCCATCACGGCCAGATGGCTGGCCAGGAGAATATAGGTACCGGCACTTGCAGCACGTGCCCCTGAAGGCCCTACCCAGGTGGCCACAGGTATGGGAGAGGTGGTGATGTCCCGAATAATGTCACGCATCGCAGTATCCAGTCCCCCTGGGGTATCCATCTGCAGGATCACTAAACTGGCCTGCTGCTCCTGAGCTAAACTTAATTCACGGCTAATATAATCAGAAGATGCCGGGCCAATCGCCCCCTGTACGGGAATAACCCATACTTCTTTGGCCAGCGTTGTAAATGAAAGCAGCGTAGAAATTAACAGCAAACAGGCGGGTAAAATTCGCATTTCCAGCCTCCGGAAAGTTTGTCTATAAATTAAGCTTAGTACACTTTTATACAAAGCCATTCAAGATGCTGGCTTATTGCTTACGGCATTTAGCAAAATTTTGATTTTAAAAGAAAACTACATTTATTCGCCGTAAAAACAAAAAACGCACGGCCTTAAGCATTAAGACAGTGCGTTATAGTTAAGCCGCGTTATAGCGGCCAGTGATGCAGGTTGTTATTTCATTTTGGGTAGCAGCAGATTTAAAGTAATGGCCACCAGACCACATAAGCTGACACCTTGCAGGCTGAATGTACCCACTCCAAACGCCATGCCACCGATACCAAAGACCAAGGTAACGGAGACAATACATAAGTTACGCGGATTGGATAGATCAACCTGATGACGAATAAGCGTATTTAGCCCTACGGATGCAATAGAGCCGAACAGTAGGATCAGAATGCCTCCCATTACCGCTGTCGGAATGGTCTGCAGTACCGCACCAAATTTACCGACAAATGCCAGACAGATTGCAATCACAGCCGCCCACATCATAATTTTAGGGTTGAAGTTACGGGTCAGCATTACCGCACCGGTCACTTCACTGTAGGTTGTATTAGGTGGACCACCAAATAATGATGAAGCGCTGGTTGCCAGCCCGTCACCAAACAGCGTGCGGTGCAGGCCGGGTTTTTTAAGAAAATCTTTGCCCGTTACATTACTGATTGCCAGAATATCACCGACATGCTCAACGGCTGGCGCAATGGCAACAGGGATCATAAACAGTACCGCATGCCAGTTCCATTCCGGCGCTACAAAGTTCGGTAGACTCAGCCAAGGCGCGGCAGCAATCACCGAGAAGTCGAGAATACCGAAGAAAAGTGACAGCAGATAACCGACCATCACACCGCAAAAAATAGGTACTAATTTAAAGATACCTTTTGCCATAGTCGATACCAGCAAGGTAGTCAGCAGAGCGGAAAGTGAGATGATCATAGCCGTACTTTGCTCAAGAATCACAAAGCTGCCATCGCCGGCTTTACCAATCGCCATATTCACTGCCACAGGCGCCAGTCCTAAGCCAATAACCATGATCACCGGCCCCACCACCACCGGCGGTAGAAGACGGTTAATAAAGTCAATCCCGCGTAATTTAACGGCATAGGACATCAACATATACACCACACCCGCGGCAAATAACCCGGACATGGTTCCCGGAATGCCCCAAGTTTGAATACCGTAAGCAATCGGCGCAATAAATGCGAACGACGAGGCTAAAAATATCGGCACTTGTCCTTTTGTTACCAATTGAAAAAGTAGCGTACCAATACCCGCTGTAAACAGAGCAACATTCGCATCCAAGCCGGTAATAAGCGGCATCAGCACCAGTGCACCAAATGCCACAAACAGCATTTGTGAGCCCGCCAAAATTTGCTGCAGCGTCGATAAATTCGCAGTGATATCTTCAACTTGCGCATCTGTTTTTTTCTCTAATTCTTCCGTGGAATTAGTCGACATTTTTATTCTCCAAGAGATTTAAAATTTGCTAATAATAGCTTATTTAGTACCGAATATTTTATCGCCGGCATCGCCCAGTCCCGGCACAATGTAACCATTGTCATTGAGGTGATCATCGATTGACGCCGTATAGACTTCAACATCAGGATGCGTTTCTTCTAATGCTTTTAGACCTTCCGGCGCAGCAACAAGAATGAGCACTTTAATATTGCTACAGCCGCTTTCTTTAAGTAAATCTAAGGTTGAGATCATTGAGCCGCCGGTTGCCAGCATAGGATCAACCACTAATGCCAGACGCTCATCAATCTGATTAACCAGTTTGGAAAAGTAAGGTACCGGCTCCAGCGTTTCTTCATCGCGATAAATACCCACTACACTGACTTTTGCGCTCGGCATATGCTCAAGCACACCATCCATCATGCCCAGACCAGCACGTAAAATAGGCACAACCGTGGCTTTTTTTCCTTTTATCTGTTGAACTTCGATTTCGCCGTCCCAACCCTGAATTTTAACATTCTCAAGTTCCAGATCTTTGGTTGCTTCATAGGTTAATAAACTTGATACTTCACGAGCTAATTCGCGAAAGCGTTTAGTACTGATATCAGCCTCGCGCATTAGGCCCAGTTTGTGCTGCACTAACGGGTGCTTTACCTCAACAACTTTCATTTTTTTCTCCAGGTTATATAAATTTGAAAAATCAAACCATGCTACCAAAACAGCATATTCAAAAACAGTTAAACTTATCTATAAAAAAAGGGCTAAAGATTCTCATCTTTGCCCTTTCTACAGTAAAAATACTGTTAATTATTATTTAAATTAGTTGCACCAATTTTATGTATAGACAGGTCGGCACCATCAAATTCATCTTCTTCGCTTAAACGAATCGGCGCAACGCTGTCCACTAATTTATAAACAATAAAGCCACCGATTAAGGCAATCAGGACACCTGCCAGCGAACCTATTAGCTGGCTGGCAAAGGTTACACCACCTAAACCGCCAAAACCTTCCAAGCCAAAGATACCCGCAGCAATACCGCCCCATAGACCACAGACACCGTGCAGCGGCCAGACACCCAACACATCATCAAAGCGGGTAAATTTATTTTGTACATAAGTAAATAGCCAAACAAACAAGCCACCAGCAATGGCACCTGTGAGCAATGCGCCCATCGGATGCATAATATCAGAGCCGGCACAGACAGCCACCAGTCCTGCTAACGGGCCGTTGTGAATAAAGCCGGGATCCTTTTTACCAATCAATAGAGAGCTGATAATCCCGCCGACCATAGCCATTAACGAGTTCATCGCCACTAAGCCGCTGATCCCTTCAATGGTTTGCGCTGACATCACATTAAAACCGAACCAGCCGATGGATAGAATCCACGCACCTAATGCTAATAAAGGAATATTTGAGGGTGCAAATGCAACCACTTTTCCGCCGCGATAGCGGCCATTGCGGCTGCCTAAAATATAAATAGCGGCAAAGGCAATCCAACCACCGACGGCATGCACGACAATTGAGCCGGCAAAATCATGGAAAACCGCACCAAAACTTGCTTCTAACCAGGCTTGAAAGCCGAAGTTACCGTTCCAGATAAGGCCTTCGAAAAACGGATAAACCAAAGCAACACATAAAGCTGCAGCAATTAACATCGGATAAAAGCGTGCCCGTTCAGCAACACCACCGGAAATAATTGCCGGAATAGCGGCAGCAAAGGTCATTAAGAAAAAGAATTTAACCAGTTCATAGCCATTGTTTTCGGCCAAAACAGCTGCACTATCAAAGAAGGTTACCCCGTATGCAAGCCAGTAACCAAAGAAAAAATAGACCAAAGCGGAAACGGCAAAATCGGACATGATTTTAACTAAAGCGTTCACCTGGTTTTTATGGCGCACTGTGCCTACTTCTAAAAAAGCAAAGCCGGCATGCATGGCAAACACCATGATGGCACCCAATAAAATAAACAATGTATCGGCACTGCTTACCAGTGCAGTGACGTGATTTTGAAGCGATTCCATTCATCCCTCTTTTATTACACTTAAAAAATTTGCGGGAACTTTAGCTTATCAGTGCGCAGATTGTAAATATCTTTGTCTGTTATTGAACAAAAAATGATAATACACTACAAAACATCAAAAAAATGAGGGGAACATGACAAAATCAATGCAAGACGGCAAGCTTTCTAAAAAATAAAATTAAGCAACTGATTTAAAAGCTTATTTATTTTTTCACATAAGCCTTATCCTGCTTGATTATAAGCTTCTATAGCACGTGAAAGTAAAAATAAAATCGCTTAAATCAAAGGTTCTGGAGCAGCGTAGGCGCTTTTAGGCGACAAAATAAAGCGCGCTGTTGCAAACAGCAAAAGCCTGCTATGGATAAATAACAGGCTTGCTAAATGAACAACTCCCACTAAATTAACTCGCTAAAGCTCGTTATTTTTGAAGGAGTTTCAAAAGAAAAACCTAAATAACTATAAGTTTTCAGGTAGTTGCTCAATATGTCGTTATCAGTTTGGACGCGCCTTCAGCGCGCTGTTATTTGCTCGAACAAATTGCTGCAAAAATGCCCGCGAAAGGTCAACAGCCTCTAGACTTTGATAATCTGTTGGCTCGGATCCAGACGGCTGACACGGGCACGAATTTTTGCTTCCAGCTGATCGATCACCTGATTATTATCCAGGCGCTCGCGCTGACGTTTGCCATCTTCATAATAACCACTCTTATTTTTTCCGCCGGTAATACCCAAGTCTGAAATCAAGGCTTCGCCGGGACCATTGACCACACAACCGATAATAGAAACATCCATCGGGGTAATAATGTCCTCAAGACGCTCTTCCAGAGCATTCACTGTACCGATCACGTCAAACTCCTGACGTGAACAGGTTGGACAGGCGATAAAATTAATACCGCGACTGCGAATGCGCAGCGATTTTAATATATCAAAACCGACTTTGATCTCTTCCACAGGATCCGCCGCCAGTGACACCCGCAGCGTATCACCAATGCCTTGTGACAACAGCATTCCCAGTCCTACCGCCGACTTGACTGAGCCACTGCGCAATCCGCCTGCCTCGGTAATACCTAAATGCAGAGGCTGTATGATTTGTTTGCCCAGTAATTGATATGACTCAACGGCTAATAACGCATCTGAAGCTTTCACGCTCACCTTAAACTGTTCGAAATTAAGGCGGTCGAGAATATCAACATGACGCAAAGCGGAATCAACCAGCGCCTGCGCCGTCGGCTCTCCGTATTTTTCCTGAATATCGCTTTCTAACGAGCCGCCATTCACACCAATACGGATGGGAATGTTTTTATCGCGAGCACAATCAACCACAGTGCGGATGCGTTGTTCATTACCGATATTGCCGGGGTTAATACGCAGACAATCCGCGCCATACTCAGCCACTTTTAACGCGATACGGTAATCAAAATGAATATCGGCCACCAGCGGCACCTGCGCCTGCGCTTTGATCGCTTTAAAGGCTTCAGCAGCATCCATTGTCGGCACAGAAACACGGACAATATCGGCACCCACGGCTTCCAAGCGTTTAATTTGCGCAACAGTAGCAGCAACATCCGTGGTTAAGGTGTTGGTCATCGATTGCACAGAGATCGGTGCATCACCACCGACAGCGACATTACCAACCATGATCTGTTTTGATTTACGACGGATAATTGGAGAAGAATGACTCATACTATTTTTACTCTTTATAATTCATGGTTTATTGGAAACGATAAGCATGGAAGCACTATTCATTCCTCTGCTTATCTGAAATGCTCACTGCTGCCTGTTATTCAGAAATCAGCTCGCTTTCTGATCTTGTTACAATAATTTTTTCTTCTGCCGGTAAATCCGCAGCTTCTTCTGTTATTTTTCCACTTATAACAGCAACGCTGCTCTCCTGTGCTGCAGGGCTTTTACTGAAAACATTTTTCTGCACGATAAAAAATGCCAGAGCAAGCGCGACAAGCAGTACAGAGAATGACAGCACTCTTTTTCCGCGCTTCTTAGCAGGTGCAACACTTGCAGAGGGGCGCAGTTTAGCTAAATAAGTTTGCTTGTCCGATAATTGCTGATACTCAGGAAACAGCTTAAGCTCCGCCAGGGAGACTAACCGGGCATAATTAACCAGATAGCCGCGCAGGAAAATATTCGGATATTTTTGTTTTTCTATTACCTCAGCCAGCTCATCTTCAATATCCCGTAGTGTCGATACCGCTAAGTTGAGTTTTTCAGCGACCTCTTCTATGGTCAGTGACATTTGTAGCCTTGCATCGCGTAATGCTTGCCCCAGCGGTGCTCGGCTTGTTTTCTCTTGCTCATTAATAGTAGTCATGGTTCAAATAATCTAAAGCTTGTTGAGATTCAGGAAATTCTGTTAATAGTTTCCCGGCGTATTGATTAAGTGCTGCACTTTTTTCCGTCGCATAACTTAAACGGATCCATTGCCATAAACTTTCCGCAGATGCTTTATTATTCTTTTGAAATTTAAACAGGTTTAAACGTGCCGCCGGGTAATCTTTTTCATTGATCTGCAGTCTCGCCAGCGTCAACAGCAAGTAAGACTTGTTAGGGTTATGAGATAACGCGTATTGGTAATAATAGAGTGCTTTATCCGCCTCCCCCGCCTTTTCCGAACACATTCCGGCATTTTCATAAGTATTGGCAACTGCGCTATAAGATGATTGCTGCAATGCGGTTAAAAAAGCCTGTTCAGCTTCCTGATAGCGGCCCTGCTTACACAAAAAGGTTCCGTAATTATTGTAAGTATCCGGATTCTTACTATCAAGTGATAAAGATTTTTTATATAAAGCTTCAGCCTTGTCCTCTTCATTTACCCGTTGGTAGTAATAAGCAAAGACGCGATAAATATCGGCATCATCGGGCTGGTACTGGAGCGCCTTTTCAATATTTTCCTTGGCCTGCTGCATATTATTTTTCTGTAAATAGACAAGCGCTAATTTAACCCGAGTAGCGGCAGCGGCCTGTGGATCAAAGCGTGTTTTATTCCCGGCACCGCTATTTTTTGTCTTGGTAGTGGTTTCCGTTGCCACACACGCAGAAAGAAACACAAGCAATGAAATAATAATAAATTGGCGCATAAATTCCTCAATTGCACTCGCCTGTTAAGGGGAAATGTCAATTATTAGTTTTAGCTGCAACGAGTTCAAGGTGTAAGATTAACACCTTGAACTCACATCACGATATCAAGATGGAGCTAGGCTTCACAAACCGCAATATTTTCACCCATAGCGCGTTTTCTCATCGTCCGTTTGGTTCTGTCAATAACATCTCCGACTAACTGACCGCAGGCCGCATCGATATCATCACCACGTGTTTTACGGACAATCACCGTATAACCGTATTCCATTAACACTTTATTGAAACGGTCAACACGGCTATTACTTGGTTTACCGTAATCATTGCCCGGGAATGGGTTAAAGGGAATAAGATTGATTTTACAAGGCGTATCCTTAAGAAGATGGGCAAGCTCATGTGCCTGATCGGTCGAATCGTTATAATGATCCAGCAACAGATACTCGACCGTCACCTTACCACGGTTGGCATTGGACTTTTCGACATAACGTTTTACCCCCGCCAGAAAATCGGCGATATTGTATTTATTGTTAATCGGCATCATTTCTGAGCGCAGTTGATCATTGGCGGCATGTAATGAAATTGCCAGGGCCACATCAATACGGTCACCTAAAATATCCAGGGCCGGTACCACACCGGATGTTGATACTGTGACGCGACGCTTTGACAGTGCATAACCAAAATCATCGAGCATCAGTTCCATGGCCGGAATGACATTATTAAGATTCAGTAAGGGCTCGCCCATTCCCATCATCACCACATTGGTAATGGGACGTTTACCGTTTTCGCCCATCACGCCGACAATTTTAGCCGCGCGCCAGACCTGACCGATAATTTCAGAGACGCTTAGATTACGGTTAAAGCCCTGCTGTGCTGTCGAGCAGAAATTACATTCCAAGGCACAACCTACCTGCGATGACACGCATAAGGTCGCACGCTCTTTTTCCGGAATATAAACCGTTTCCACTTCCTGATCACCAACGCGCATTGCCCATTTGATGGTGCCGTCACTACTGCGCTGCTCGACTTTCACTTCCGGGGCAACAATTTCCGCCCTATTCTTTAATTTTTCACGTAACTTTTTATTAATGTTACTCATTAAATCAAAATCATCACAGCCGAAATGGTAAATCCATTTCATCACCTGTTCGGCACGAAATGGCTTTTCACCTAATTCTACAAAAAATGCACGTAAACCTTCGCGGTTTAAATCTAACAGGTTTACTTTTTTACTACTCATGAAAGCCTCGTTTCAGCAAAAGGTCAAAAACAGGAAAGGATTGTACAAAAATCAAACAAATATAGCTAGTCAAAGAAAAAAGGTTTATCTTCATGATAAACCTTTTATTTTTAAACCACTGTAAATGTTGGTATTTGTGCCGTTTCAGTCCAACTATAATAAATATCCGGGGCAATCTGTGACCACGCCGGTTAATCGTTTTTTGGATCTTACCACGTTTCAGTAATACCGCCATCATAGGATCAAGACCTTCACGGCTTAAATAAAAATGTTTCAACAGTTTCTGCTCTGCAACACGCCCCTCCGCATGCACATACTCAGTTATCGCCTGCAAAATCATAAGACACAGCCAGCCTAAGCCGGTCACCTCAGCAATATCCAGACCTATGCATTTGTATATTTCCGGCGACTTGATGCTATGTTAAACTAACTGAAAAATAGCTACTGACGGAAGAGAATATGGACTTCAGTGATCTTAACCTAGTGTATTCCACTGACGGTGGAAAAATTGATAAACCAGTTGAAAAGAAAAAGGCCCCGCAAGGTGACGGCATTGTTCGCATTCACCGTGAAACAAAAGGCCGTAAAGGCAAAGGAGTGCTCCTGATTAAAGGACTGCAACTCGATGAAAAGGCGCTGAAAGCACTGGCCAAAGAGATAAAGAAACGTACCGGCACAGGCGGCAGCGTAAAAGACTTCGTTATCGAAATTCAAGGTGATCAACGGGAAGTGGTCAAAGCACTTTTAGAGAAAAAAGGTTATACCGTTAAATTAGCAGGCGGTTAAGCGACAGCACACTGAAGAGACACTCTGCTGCATCTTCAGTGTACAAAAATTATTTTTCCGTTAAAGCTTGTCCGGAAAATTGAATGCCCTGCCATCCGGTGTTCATAAATTGACGAATATTCTGATGATCGCTGCCCTGCGGGTGGTTAAGTACATCCTCCCGGTAATAAGCACCAAAACAGGCTAGAGTGCTTGCTTCATCTAAATTATGCAGCTGTGCAAAAGCAAAAATTTTACATGATCCGGCGTTTTCTCCCGCAGCATTCACCTGTTGACCATTAACAAACTGGGTTGCCGTATACTCATAATTTGCCTCTATCACAGCCATTGTATCTGTAAACTCAATCGCTTGCGGCGTTGCCGATAATTTATCTAAAAATGTACTTACTAACATTTATTCTCCTTTAATCGAAATAGATGGTTTTATTATCAGGGAGACTCTCCGGACTGGCCGGTTCACCTTTTATACGTTTTTCTTCATCAGCCCACTCGCCTAAATCGATAAGCTGACAGCGTTTGCAGCAAAATGGACGGTAGGGACTCTTAGCGCTCCACTGTACTTCTTTCTTACAGGTTGGGCAATTAACTTTCATCGTCATATATTTACACCTAACAGATAATTTGTTGGAAGGGAATATTTACTAAGCTATCAGTCTGTTCATCAGGGCTGATAAAGCGTAGCGAAAAGCGATTCTTATGGCCGCTTATCATGGGATAAACAGCCAGCTCTTTTTTCAGCTTAATAATAATAAAGCTGCTGTTTTCAGCTTCCCCCTGATAAAAACCATTTCTAGCGATTTGCTCGGAGGTGACGCCCTGTGAGCGCTTCATTTTTAAAAACAGTGTCAGTGCTTTTTCTAAATTAGCAAAATAACTGAACCACTTTTGAGCATCCTGCTGGCGCTGTGTTAAATCGCGCGTACTCCAAAAATGAAACTGCGGAAGATCAAAATTACAACAGCCACTTGGAATCGAAAAACGGTGTTTAAGGGAGGTTAAAAAGCGATTATTTTTGAAATAATGCAACTGTTTCGGCATGGTAAAAATGGCATTAGTTAACAGCTCAATCTCAGCAATTAATTGATTAACGGCGCAATGATCAACTTGATCCAGTTTCAGCCAGCTGTTCATCTGTTCCGATAACAGACGCAGATCATTGATCAGATCATGGCGTATATCACTGCGTTC
>JBFGZH010000065.1:0-11197 GCA_041586895.1 Psychromonas sp.
ACAAAAGACAAATAGTGCCGAGTATTCACTCATATTTGCAATACCGCCAAATATTAATCGCTTATAGCCATCATGCTCAATATTAATAGAGTCAAAAAACGCTATTTAGGCACAATTGAGTATCGGGCCGTTATCAGGCTCATCCGCATGAGTAGGTGCTGAGCCGGTATAAAGAAGTGAATTCTGTGATCTGGCCAAGACAAAGCTGATCACAGTGGCTGTTTGCCGGGCTTTCACCTTGTCAGGCAGAGTCTTTGCAGTAAGCTTGATATAAAGCATCAGACAGCGAAATTCGTTCTAATTGTTCAAAGAAAGGTGGAATAAATGACTGAATCATTAAATGCCGTCTCAGCGAAATCAGGTTTACCGCCCGGCTCACTGGTTCATGTCGGTGATGTTCTGGAGACTACCACCAGTATTTCAGTTATTGATTACAGCGCAGACTCTTTTGAGGAGCAGCAGGTTCAATCTATCGATGAGATTGTAAAATATAAGAGCAGTAATACGGTAACCTGGGTGATTATCGAGGGGTTAACCAATGTAAATATTGTTGAACGCATTGGCACTCTCTTTGACATACACCAGCTTGTGCTTGAAGATATTCTAAATACTCATCAAAGACCTAAATTTGAGGAGTATGATGACCACCTTTACATAGTGCTTAAGTGTTTATTGACTGAAGATGAGCAGTTCACCGTTAACTACGAGCAAATCAGCCTGCTGGTGCTGCAGAATTTTGTCTTTGTGTTTAAAGAAAAGCAAGATGAACTTTTCCATCCCGTTCTGCAACGCATTATGACCAGCAAAAGTCGAATAAGAAAGTCGGGAGCAGATTATCTTACCTATGCGATACTCGATACCATTGTCGACCAGAATTTTTTTCTGGTCGACTCTCTGGATGACACCATTAATGCGCTTGAAGATATGATCTTAGCGTCGGAATCAACGACAAAAACACTCCATACCATTCAGCTGTTGAAAAGGGAAATCATTAGTATCAGAAAGCATGTTTCTCCGGTGCGAGAGTTGATCGCTGGTATGCTGCGTAGCGAGTCAGAATTAATTGATGAAAAGACCCATATCTATTTACGAGACGTATCAGATCATGTCATACGGGTTATCGAATCAATAGAGTCGTATCGTGAGATCCTGACCGGCCTGTTAGATATTTACATCTCTAGCGTAAGCAACAAAATGAATGAAATAATGAAGGTACTGACGGTATTCGCTTCAATATTTATTCCTTTAACATTTCTTGCCGGAATCTATGGCATGAACTTTGAGTATATGCCCGAGTTACAGTGGGCATGGGCATATCCGGCTCTCTGGATTGTTTTTATTATAGTGCCCGTGGTACTGCTTATCTATTTTCGAAAAAAAAGATGGCTGTGACATATTAGTTTAATGGCTGTTGTGCAGAGAAGTGGCGTTTCTCCTGCAGGATAACGACAGCACAGTGCTATGCCGAGAAAAGCATATCCTATACTGATAGTTGAGATGCTAAGAATACGGAAATATCTCAAACTACATCCGAATTCTCGTTATAGCTGAGCTATTTAATTTAACAGGTGGTTTATGCCATTAGTCACTTCTGTCAATAGTCATTCGCTTGCCGTTATGCTGATCACCCTGTTAGCGCTTTTTCTTTTTACACGGGAAAAAATACCTTTAGAAACATCCAGCCTTTTTATTCTTGTCACTTTAACTGTTGGTTTTACGCTTTTTCCCTATCAAGATGAAAATAATAGCATTCATGCCTTAGACTTTTTTGCAGGATTCGGCCATGAAGCATTAGTTGCCGTCTGTGCATTGATGGTGGCAGGGCAAGGTCTGGTGAGAACAGGGGCTTTAGAGCCCGTTGGCAGATTATTGGCCAGGTTGTGGAGTGTCTATCCTAAATTATCCTTTCTGCTGACTCTGATAGTGGGCGCAACCTTAAGCGCTTTTGTTAATAATGTTCCCATTGTTATTTTACTTTTGCCGATCTTAACGGCTGTTTCTATTCGCACCCAAACCTCGGCGGCCAAGGTGTTGATGCCGATGGGCTTTGCTACCCTATTAGGGGGAATGAGTACCACCATAGGCACATCGACAAACTTATTAGTGGTTTCAGTTGCCGTGGATATGGGCTTAAAAGAGTTTGCCATGTTTGACTTTTTCTTCCCTGTGGTCATTGCCGGGGCTTTTGCCATGGCCTATCTGTGGTTGATTGTTCCCTATTTAATTAAAGAGCGGAAAACGCCTCTTTCTGATACTTCTCCAAGAGTCTTTACTGCAAAACTGATGATCCCCGCTGACTCAAAATCTGCCCAGCAACCTCTGGATCAGCTGATTGCCAAAACAGATGGCATGATGCGGGTGCTAAGAATCCACAGAAACAGCAACGATATGTATCTATTACCCAATGCCACCACCATTATAAAAGCTGATGATATGCTGGTGGTAGAGGATACGCCTGAAAACTTAAAGAGTTTTGAAACGATATTAGGCGCTGTTTTATATACCAGTTTAGGGGCCGTGGATGAAGCGCATCCGCTGATGGAAAAGGAGCAGCAAATTGCTGAAGTTATTATTTCTCAAGGATCTAAGTTAAACAATACCACGCTTTTGCAGACCCGCTTTTTAGAAAGGCATAATCTGGTTGCGCTGGCACTGCATCGCCCCGGGAAAAAAACGGAGACCATTTTTAAGAGTATGGCTGATATCACCCTCAAAGTGGGGGATGTTTTGCTGATTCAGGGGAAAAGTGAGCATATCATTGAATTGAAAAATAACCGCGAAGTCTTAGTGTTAGATGCAACCTCTGATTTGACCCACTCCAAACAGGCCCCCTGGGCATTTTTTATTATGTTTGCCATTGTGGCGTCTTCGGCATTAGGTATTTTGCCGATAGCCATTAGTGCTACCTGCGGCGTGTTTTTAATGTTTATCAGTAAATGTATTAATTGGAAAGATGCTGCTAATGCACTTAATACGCAGGTGGTCCTAATTGTGGTGGCTTCTTTAGCGCTAGGCCAGGCGTTACTTAAAACCGGCGCGGCTTCTTATTTGGCGCACTTGTTTATCGTTGCAACACAGGGCAGCTCTACGACCGTTATGCTAAGTGGCTTAATGTTACTGATGGCTATTATGACCAATATAGTTTCCAATAATGCCGCAGCGGTAATAGGCACACCGATAGCAATAGGTATAGCGCAACAACTGAATTTAGCTGCCGAGCCTTTTGTATTGGCCGTGCTTTTTGGCGCAAATATGAGTTATGCCACGCCTATGGCCTATAAAACCAACCTTTTAGTCATGACCGCGGGTGGCTATAGCTTTAATGATTTTCTGAAAGTAGGGATTCCGTTAACCATTATTATGTGGATTGCGCTGAGCTGGATATTAACCATACTCTACGCGCTATAGTTGCTGAATATTCTGTTATGGCTTCGGGTTACCAATTATTCTGCTGTCCTGTCAATGGCAATAATTTGCATTTAATGTATCTGATTCGATATTAAATTGCGATAGAATGGGGGTCTTATTAGTAAATAGGGGCTTTGCGATGAAAAATATAGAAAACGTGCAATTAAAATTATTAAGTCTTGATGATTATCAGGAGCTTAAAAAAGCGATGATAGAGGCTTATACCAATTTAGCTGATCCTTATTGGGAAGAGCATCAGATTCAATCATTAATCAGCAAATTCCCCGAAGGGCAGATTGTGATCAAGGTTAATGAGCAGATTGCCGGCTGTGCGCTATCTATTCTTGTCGATTATGATGATTTTGATGATGCGCATACTTATAAAGAGATCACCGGCAATGATACCTTTAATACGCATAACGATGAAGGGGACACGCTCTATGGCATTGATGTTTTTATTAAGCCGGAATTTCGCGGTTTACGCCTGGGGCGTCGCCTTTATGATTACCGCAAAGAGCTTTGTGAACGGTTAAATCTGAAAGGTATTGCCTTTGGTGGCCGTATTCCTAATTATCATAAATATGCCGATAAACTTTCCGCAAAAGAGTATATTGAAAAAGTAAAACGCAAAGAAATTCATGACCCGGTATTAAACTTTCAGATTTCCAATGATTTTCATCCGGCTAAAGTTTTAACGGACTACCTTGAAGGCGACCAAGGCTCCAACGATTATGCGGTGCTGCTGAAATGGAACAATATCTATTATGATAAACCGAGTAAAAAAGCGGCCGTCACTAAAAAACTGGTGCGTCTTGGTTTAATACAGTGGCAGATGCGCCCCTATAACAATATGGAAGAATTAATGCAGCAGGCTGAATATTTTGTTGATGCGGTTGCCGGCTATCGTTCAGACTTTGCGCTCTTTCCTGAGTTTTTTAATGCTCCCTTGATGGCTGAAAACAATCACCTCAGTGAGCCGCAGGCAATTCGAGAACTGGCTAAACATACTGACACCATAGTACAAAAATTTACCGACCTGGCAATCAGTTACAACATTAATATTATCACCGGCAGTATGCCTGAAATTGTTGATGACAGCCTTTATAATGTCGGCTATTTATGCAAACGCGATGGAACGAGAGAGCGTTTTGAAAAACTTCACGTGACGCCGGATGAAGCTAAAGTCTGGGGTATGCAGGGCGGAAGTCAGCTCAAAGCCTTTGATACCGACTGCGGTAAAATAGGTGTGCTTATCTGCTATGACTCGGAATTCCCTGAGCTGAGCCGGATTTTAGCCGATGAAGGTATGGATATCCTTTTTGTACCTTTCTTAACCGATACGCAGAACGGTTATTCGCGGGTAAGAACCTGTGCCCATTCTCGTGCCATTGAAAACGAATGTTATGTTGCGATTGCCGGTGGTGTCGGCAATCTGCCTAAAGTACACAATATGGATATTCAGTATGCTCAATCTGCTGTTTTTACTCCCTGCGATTTTGCTTTTCCCGCCAATGGTATAAAAGCGGAAGCCACCCCCAATACGGAAATGATATTAATTGCAGATGTGGATACTTACCTGCTTCGTGAACTCCATCAGTTTGGCAGCGTAAGAAATTTAAAAGATCGCCGCCAGGATCTGTTTAAACTGACAAAATACTAGCGCTCACAAGTATATTGACTCTGCTGCGCTCAGAAATGCTCTAATCTTATAGGATAGGCAAATATGAGAGACATAAAAAATGATCCATTTAGTTTATGTAAGTAGCGCAGCATATGAACTGAGTACAGAGGAGTTACTTGGTTTACTGGCACAAAGCAGAGAGCGAAACAGCAGGCAGCATATAACCGGTATGCTGCTCTATGCGGGTGGAAACTTTTTTCAGGTATTAGAAGGGGAGCAAAAGGATGTCGAGGAGATCTACGCCTCGATAGTCAAAGATAACAGAAATAAGGGCAATATAGTGTTGCTTAAAGAAAAAATTGAGCGCAGAACATTTCCGGACTGGTCAATGGGATTTAAGCAGTTGACTAGCGATAATAAAAGCGCAATCACTGGCTATACAGAATTTCTTGACAGGAATATCTCACCTGAAGAGTTTGCCAGCCATTCACATGAAGTCCTGGCGATGCTTTACCAATTTAAAAAAGGTAATGTCTGAGCAAAAAGTACAGTAACACTGTTTTATTCCTGTAGCTCAGGCTTTAGCAGCCGCTTAGTCAGTGATACGTTTAAAATTTGTTCGCCTGTTTAATTACTATGAAAAATTGTTAGTGCTGACTTTTATCCTGTAAGATCAATTGATTAAGGTTATTTTTGATATAAATTATGCAAATGGGCGACTTCTGGTTGCTACCATTTACCTTTGCTGGCGTTTTTATTAAGGAAAGCGCTAGCAATAACTTACTCTGCTATGGCGACAAAAATGATAAATAGATCTCAATTTTTCAAGTTAGTACTTAATACGATCACTGAGCACATTGCTGTTATCGATCAGCATGGCGGTATTCAGTATGTCAATACAAGCTGGAAAGATTTTGGACGCAATAATTTTTGCCGGATAAAGGGCAACTGGATCGGTGTTAACTACCTTGCTGAGTGTGATGCCGCCGCGGCGTTAGGTGATGACTTTGGTGTGACGGCCGGAGCCGGAATCAGGGAAGTGATTGCAGGCGATAAGCCGCAATTTTACCTTGAGTATCCTTGCCATAGCCCCGATGAAAAACGCTGGTTTATGATGCGTGTAACGCCTTTTAGCATAGAGGAAAGCAGGTGCTTTGTAATATCGCACCAGAACATCACCGAGCGTAAGATCGCCGAGGAAAAAGTGCTTAATCTGGCCCGTATTGATGGTCTTACCGATATTCCTAACAGGCGTTATTTTGACGAGTTCCTGGGCAATGAGTGGAAACGCTGTGCACGTGCTAAAGTGCCATTATCTCTGGCACTTATTGATCTCGACCACTTTAAGCTGCTCAATGACACCTATGGACATCAGGCTGGTGATGAAGCGCTGATCAGAGTGGCAAGCCTGCTTAAAGATTTCGCAAGAAGACCGGCAGATCTATGCGCAAGGTATGGTGGCGAAGAGTTTGCCATAATATGGGCTGAAACGGCCCATGAACAGGCAGCATATTTTGCCGAAAAACTGCTGCAGCTTATCTCGAATCTCAATATTGCCAATGAAAAATCACCGGCGAAGGGAAGACTAACGGCGAGCATAGGTTTAGCGACCCTATTTCCCGAGCACAACAGTGAAGAAAGCAGCCTTATTGCTGCAGCCGATAAACTGCTTTATAAAGCAAAGAAGAACGGTCGAGATTGTATTGAGCATAATGGCAGTGCTTATGCTTAACAGTCGCTGTCATGTTAGCGCGGCGATACTAAGATAAATTGCCTATAATCAGTGATATTGGTCTATCTGTTTGGTGAGGGAAAATGACTAGTTTTAAAACACGCTGCCCGGCCTGTAAGGCAATGAATAAAGTTCCGACAACAAGAGTTGCTGAAACTGCCCGTTGCGGGAAATGCCAAAGCGCTCTTTTTGATGGGGTCGCCGTTGAGGGCACAGAAGAAAATTTGCCGGCGCTATTATCCAGTCCGGTTCCTGTTGTTATCGATTTTTGGGCGCCCTGGTGTAATCCATGCCGCAGCTTTGCCCCTATATTTAAAGAGGTGGCCAAAGAGAGAAAAGGGGCTCTGCGTTTTGTAAAAATTGATACCCAGGCGCAGCAGATGCTCGCTGCACAATACCAAATCCGCAGTATTCCTACGCTGATGGTTTTTAAAGAGGGCAAACGCATCGATATGGTCAATGGTGCCTTAGCTAAACAGCAATTTTCTGCCTGGTTAAATAATGCCATTCAAAAATAACTTGCAGCCAGGTTAAAAAGAGTCAGGGTGCGCCGCGCCATATCTTAGTCATGATATAAAGGTATTAAGAAGCCGGTTACCGTCAACGCTTTTAATCCTTTGGCTGTGGCTCTGTTCATTGCAAAAGATAAAAAGGTAGCAAGCCATTACAGGAATAAAAAATATGCAATCCAGTGACATGAGTTTTAATCCGCAATATACAGAAGATGCCCCGACATTGGCACAAATTAGTGAACTTGACGGCGATACTCTTTTGGAGTTTGGTACCCCCTGGTGCGGGCACTGTCAGGCAGCACAAACGGCAATACAGGAGGCGCTGCGCGAGTATTCAACACTACGCCATATCAAGGTCTATGATGGAAAAGGTAAACCGTTAGGTCGCGCTTTTCGGGTTAAGCTGTGGCCAACTTTAATCCTGGTACATAGGGGTAAGGAAGTGGCTCGTTTAGTGCGCCCTTTAGCTGTTGATGAGGTACGGCAGCTGCTTGTACAGTCTGACTAACCTGCTGCGGAAAGGCTAATCTTGTCCATCCCGGCGGCAAATATTGGGCGATGGCTTGACTATTGGCCCACAGCTAACTATTTGTTAAAGGTAAACAGGCCCTCGCAGGTTAATTTACTTATCACTCGTTGCCTAGCTATTGTCTTGCAATCCCAAAATGGAGTCAGTCATGTATAAGACTATCCTCGTTACCACCGACTTTGTACACAAAGAACAAACCATTGCGGCACTGCAAAAAGCCAGGAAACTCACAGATAACGGCTGTATCCTGTTATTGCATGTGGTGGATGATATTCCTGTTTATGCGTTGGGTGAAATACCGGAAAATATTATTGTCAATATCGCCGCAGATCAGGTCAAAAAGGCATTTACAGAGCTGAAGGCGATTGCCGATAAGGCTGCTGTTGCTGTGCAGGTTGAAGTACGTCAGGGCAGGGCTTATAGCAATATTATCGACGCGGCTAAAGAGCACCATGCTGATTTAATCCTGATAAATTCGCATCGACCGGGATTCTCCGATTACCTATTGGGTTCAACGGCCTCTAAAGTCGTCCGTCATGCCCAGTGTTCCGTTCTGGTCGTTCGTTAGTATTTGGCAAATGCTGCTGAGTAAGTTTACGTCCTGGTAAATTAAGGAGGAGTAGATGTTGAGTCTAAATGTTAAGCGTTGCACACTAAGTCTTATGTTAGCATTTTTTTCTGTTGCCGGTTACGGGGAAAGCATTGAAGAGTCTATCAATGAAGCCCTGCACTATTATAAAAGCGGCGAATATAAAGACGCAGTAGACAGCCTCAATTATGCCGCACAATTAATTCAGCAGAAGAGAGGCGCTGAATTGGAATCATTTCTGCCAGCGCCCTTGAGTGGCTGGCGCACGCAGGAAACAAGCTCTCAGGCGATGGGGGCGGCAATGTTTGGCGGTATTACGGCTGAACGTCAGTACAGTAAAGGAGCCAGCTCTATCACAGTAGAAATTATTACCGACTCGCCGGTGATGCAGAGCATGATGATGATGTTTTCCAACCCTATGTTTGCTACATCAGATGGCGGCAAACTGGAAAAAATAGGCCGCCAGAAAGCGATTGTTAAATTTGATCCGCAGCGTAAAGAAGGGGAGATTAAAATTGTTGTTGCTCATCAGTTCCTGGTATCTATTGAAGGGCAGGATGTCAGCGAGGAGGAGTTGAAAAGTTATGCGCAGGCGGTTGATTATAAAAAGTTGCAGTCATTGCCTTAATAGTGGATGGCAAGCATTTGTTTTTAGAGTGTAAAACCAGTCTTCAAGCGATAAAAACAGGACGCCTGAAAGCTTGTAAAGGAGAAAACAATATTTAATAATGTGTTTCTTCAGCCCGGCACAAGGGCAATTCGCATCACTATTGATTGTAAAAGGAAAGTAAATGCGCGCACATTATTTACAGCATGTCCCTTTTGAGGGGTTAGGAAGTATTGCCACCTGGTTACAAGCTGCCGGCTATGAAATAACATGCACGCGATTTTATGAGTCGACTATTCTTCCGCGCATAGAAGAGATTGATCTGCTGATTGTTATGGGAGGCCCCATGAGTGTTAAGGATGAACAGCAGCATCCTTGGCTGGCAGATGAAAAGAAGTTTATAAAAGAGAGTGTTGAAGCAGGAAAGCCGACCTTAGGCATCTGTTTAGGGGCGCAACTTATTGCTGAGACTATGGGCGGAAAAGTATTTGCAAACGCAGAAAAGGAGATCGGCTGGTTTCCTGTTCGAGCGACAGCGTCAAAGGATGCACTTTTCAAGTTTCCTGAACAAACCGAGGTTTTTCACTGGCACGGAGAAACATTCAGCCTGCCGCCACAGGCCTTTGCCATCGCGGAAAGTGACGCGTGTAAAAACCAGGCATTTCAAATAGGCCGACATGTTATTGGCCTGCAGTTTCATCTGGAAATGACGCCTGATTCAGTGCGGGAAATAGTCAGTCACTGTGCTGATGAGCTGGTCACGGGGGCATATATCCAGACCGAAAGCGATATTTTGTCTGCTGCGCCGGCGCGTTATCAGTCCGTCAACGCTCTAATGAATGATATTCTTGATTTTTTAACGCATCAATAATAGCGCTCGGCTGCAGCTGACAAGCACTTGATGTTACCGATGGCTCGCTTAATCCTTGCCACTAGCTATACTTTTGTAAAGGCAATATATTGCTCCGTTTACGGTAAGGAATGCTTACTATGAGTAAAATAAAATCTATTCCGCATGTCGGTACACAAGTCCCTGAGTTGAAAAACTCTCCTGTTGCCGATGATATGGATGATGAAATCTATGTGGTCGGGCAGGAAGTTGAAGAGCAGCCTGTTTGTTACTATAACAATAAAAGCTATGCCAATGGCAGTTATGTTAATACCGGCGCAGAGGTGTTGCTCTGTAATAACGGCTTGTGGGTTTACCAGAGCAGCAGTGATTCAGATAAACCTTAATTTTTTAACCCCTGGTTAGGGATATAGATAAGGGCACAGGTCGCTAAATGCTGATCTTTTAGCTGTGCTTATGCCTTTTAATGTCCGTTTTATTGCTAATTTTAATGCTGACTTCCTGCTATACTCCGCCCTTCATCAAAATATGTTAACCCTAGTCAAGATTTTTCAGGAATATCTATGCCTACGATAGAAGAGCAACAAAACAACCCTTTGCACGGTCTTAAGTTAGAGGCCTTATTAACTGAACTAGTGGAATTTTATGGTTGGGAGATACTGGCAACGGCAATGCGCTTTAACTGCTTTAAAACCAACCCGAGCATAAAAGGAAGTTTAAAGTTTTTGCAAAACACTACCTGGGCAAGAGAGAAGCTGGAAGCCTTCTACTTATATCGTTTTAAACGTATGCCAAAACCCGATAGTGAACAATACCTTTTACCTCCTCGTGAACGGGGGTTTGCCGACGGCATAGTACCGCGTGCGCCTATGAAGTTGACTGTTGAATCGATAGCGCTCTCGCAGGCGAAAGCGGCTTCTGCATTTAAGGAAAAATCTAAATCAAGCACACGGCCTAAGCAACGTTTTGCGCCTTATAATAAATCAAGCTGTGATAGCGGTTATTGTGCACCTGTGAGTACAGCAAAAAAACGAGGCCCCTCTGATGATCCCTCTGATCCCTGGGGATTGAAAAACAAGTAAGTCAAGGAATATTGCTATCAAATTGCTGGCTTTATCTTATTGTGCTCAAGAAGCTCATACTCTTTTTTAAGCCAGAATCCCCTCTGCACAGGGGATTCTGGTTTGAGCACTGATAACACTGAACTGCTCCTCCATGCGCTGCTGCCATCATCAATGATTAATTAAGTGCCTTGTTTTCCCGATACGGCTCATTTTCTCGCTATTTTACTATACTTTCACTATCAGCATTGCCAGCCTGATAATGGCCGGCGATGCTTGTTGATTCGG
>JBFGZH010000066.1:0-11149 GCA_041586895.1 Psychromonas sp.
GAGCCTCAGATAATAAGATATCCGGATAAGTCCCAAAACTCATAGAGGTTAATTTTTTAGTAATAGGGCAGCGATAATTGAAAATGTAACTCTTTGTACCGTTATTCGCTATTTTCACTTGCATACCATCACCATCTGGCAATTTATAGCCTTTGGCTTTTCCATCCGTCATGGTTGGTTTGGCGTTTTTTATTTGGGTATTGGTAAGTGGTTTTACTCTGCTCATAAACTAGTACCGCCTTTTGCATATTTCAAGTGGTACTAGTTATAGTACTAGTTTAAGTGCTGGATATCCACGGTATTAGTCGAACGCTATGGATTATAAAAAGTAATAGATGCTTGTTTTTAATGGGTTTGTTGGGCTTGCTCGACCTTACTGGTCTTGGATTTGGTCTCTCCACAGGGACTCGAACCCCGATCATCCGCTTAGGAGGCGGGTGCTCTATCCTGTTGAGCTATGAAGAGATAGCCGTAATTTTATTGCGTAAACAGCTATTATGCAATCATTTCTTATTTTATTCCGATAAATCATTAGCTTAAACATTAGTCACTGGCAAGTTTCTGTATCTAATACAGCTAATAAAAAAGGGAAAACAGTGACCATTTTCCCTTTTCGGTTCTTAATCAGGCAGCTGTTAAACTATAGGGTCATGGCTGCAATCCAGCCAAAGGCAATCAATGGCAGATTGTAGTGGATAAAGGTCGGTACTACCGTATCCCAGATATGATCATGTTTTTCATCGGCATTTAGGCCGGCTGTAGGTCCTAGGGTGGAATCCGAAGCCGGTGAACCGGCATCGCCAAGGGCTGCAGCTGTTCCCACTAAGGCAATGGTTGCCATCGGCGAGAAGCCAAAGGCCACGGCAAGAGGCACGTAAATGGTGGCAATAATGGGAATGGTTGAAAATGAAGAGCCGATGCCCATAGTTACCAATAGACCGACAATCAGCATTAATAGGGCTGCTAAGGGTTTATTTTCACCGATTGAAGAAGAGAGCATCTCTACTAAGGTTTCCACACTGCCGGTGGCTTTCATTACCGCTGCAAAACCTGCCGCGGCAATCATAATAAAGCCGATCATCGCCATCATATGCACACCTTTGGTAAAGACATCCTGGGTCTCTTTCCAGGCGATAACACCGCCGACAGTAAATATCACAAAGCCGGCTAATGCGCCGATAATCATCGAGCCCGATGCAAGCTGGGCAGCGAGTGTGGTGACGATCGCGATTGCCGCCACTATGATATGGCGGGTGTTCAATTCTTTGTGCTCAGGTTGTTTAATGAGCGGCTCGCTTTGCGGGTAATCACGCGGTTTACGGTAGCTGATAAATACGGCAATCAATAAACCAGTGACCATGCCCAGAGCAGGTAAAACCATTGCGAACGGCACCTGGCTGGCTGCTACATCCAAGCCGTTGTCATGGAGATTTTTTAACAAAATATTATTTAAAAAGATACCGCCAAAACCAACCGGCAACGCCATATAGGGAGTCACCAGGCCAAAGGTTAACACACAGGCAACCAAGCGTCTGTCTAAGCGCAATTTAGCAAATACTGATAATAAAGGTGGAATTAAAATAGGAATAAAAGCGATATGTACCGGGATTACATTCTGCGAAGAGATGGCCATTAATAATATCAAGCCAAGCAGCACATATTTAATCACATAGGTCAGGTGATCCGGATGTCTGCCATGAATACGTTTAATCACGGTTTGTGCCAATAGATCGGTGATCCCTGATTTAGAGATAGCCACGGCAAAGGCACCTAACATGGCGTAACTTAATGCAATAGTCGCACCGCCGCCAAGCCCGCTTTCAAAAGCGCTAACCGTCTCACTGATCGACATGCCGGCAGTTAATCCGCCGATTAGGGCGCTCAGCGTCAAGGCGACGACGACATTAATACGCATTAAAGAAAGGGCAAGCATGGCGCATACCGAGAGTAAAACCGGGTTAAGCATAAATAGTCCTTATTACTATGAGGATAAAAAAAGAGTGCATCTTACGCGACTGTTTTTTTTAAGGAAGCTATTTATAAAATAATAATGTAGTTTTGCTTAATTAAGCCGTTTGTCAAAAGCCTGTTGTATAAAGTAGAAAATAACACCGGCTAACGCGCCATAGAGATGTGCGTTCACTAGTACCGGGGCGGCGATTAAATCGATAGTCGCCTGCTGCGCCCCATATATCTGTTCATAAATAATCTTGATAATAAAACCGCCACCGAGCAGATAACCCCAGGGATCTTTATTGGCTATATCGGCAGCGACGCCGTAACTGAAGAGCCCATGTAATACGCCGGATAACCCGACATACCAGATAATCTGCGGCTCAAGGAAAAACAGCGCCAGGCCTATAAACACACTGTTAAAAATAATCAGCGGGAAAAGCTTAATGGACTTAAAGGTATCAATAAATAAAGCCAGGGTGATCACTAAGCCAACAAGATTCATGACCAGGTGGTTAAAGTTAGTATGGCAGAAAGTGGCACTAATTAGCCGCCAAAGTTCGAACTGGGCAATACCAGTATGATAATATGCCAGTAATTGACTGGCCTGCGGCTCTAGCAGATAGATCCCGGCCGTTAACAATATCAGCAGTGCGGTTTCAATAATAAGAGAGCGCATCTATGTCCTTTTCAAGAGGTAGTAATGGGTAAAAGAGCCATTTGCGAGCGCTGTTTAAAAGCGCTACCGGCCTGTATCTGCTCGACAATCGAGTCGATTGATAATCAACATTTTGTACATATATTACAAGATCCCAGTGAAGAAAAAAAAGCCATCGGCACGGCGCGCATCTTAGCCTTGTCACTGCAACAGTGTAAAATCAGCGTTGGTGAAACCTTTGATGCGAATTTATTTGACCTGAACAACAGCTACCTGCTGTTTCCGGATGAGTCGGCCATCCCTGCCGGGCAGCTGATGAAAAAAGCCGACATTGACCGTCATAGTCAGTTTATTCTCCTTGATGGCAGCTGGAAAAAAGCCTACAAGCTGTTGATGAGCAATCCTTTTTTACAGGCGCTGCCGAAAGTAATGATTAATGGCGAAGCAAAAAGCAATTACCGCATCCGTAAATCGCCCCGTGAGGATGGCCTGTCTACGGTAGAAGCGGGTTATTACCTGCTATCGCAGCTGGAAAATAACAGTCAAAAGTTTGCGCCTCTATTAAAGAGTTTTAAGTATATGATTGATTACCAGATAGCGCAGATACCGGCTGATATTTATCAGAAACATTATCTCGATAAGCACAAGGGTTAGGGCATGCCGTTAAAAATATCCAACAGCGTAGAGATTGCCGACTGGCAGATTGAATTAAGCGCAATCCGTGCGCAGGGCGCGGGTGGACAGAATGTCAATAAAGTCTCCAGTGCGATTCATCTGCGCTTTGCTATTAAAGCATCGACATTGCCGCCATTTTATAAAGAGCGCTTATTGAAATTATCGGACAGCCGCATTACGGCTGATGGCGTGATTATCATTAAGGCGCAGCAGCATCGCACTCAGGAAAAGAATCGTGAAGACGCGCTGCAGCGCCTAAAAGCGTTGATCCTCTCTGCGGTAGCCGTGCAGAAGGCTCGCCGTGCCACTAAGCCGACTAAAGGCTCACAACGTCGCCGTATGGATAAAAAAACACAACGCGGACAAACGAAAAGCCTGCGCAGCAAAAAGGTCGATTATTAGCGGCTCTGCTGGCCGCAGCTTGTTAGTGCCTGAAAACTGAGCCGCTTCTTGTTGCTTTGTTTACTTAGTTTCTGATTGGAACTTTTCCTGTAACGCATTGAGGTAGCGATCAAAATTATCTGAGAGTGAATCTAACGCCGCTGTTGCTAAGTTAAAAAACGCCTCCGCAGAAATACTGGCAGTGTCGCTGAGAATTTTGGTATCAATAGTGGTTAATAACTCCACAATGAGTGTGTTATCAAGTTGCTGATTGGGGGTAGCAATAAATTCATTAATGCTCGTCTGCAAATAATTAAGTCTGATGCGTTGAACCGCGCTAGATTTTTGAGCAGCGGCGATACTGGTACCAATGGCGCGTGCCTGACCTATATGCTCGGCAGTGATCAGCAATTGTGACCATAGCAGGTTGGCATTGTCTTTTTGGGTATAAACCAGCTCATGTAAATGGTGATATTCAGCACAGTCCTCAATTAAAGACAGTAAATTGGCGATTAAATGGCAATGCTGCCTAAAATTATGCTCACTTTCATATTCCTCATAATGAACCGACAAACGTAACCAATGGTCGTTAATGCCGAACCAAACTAAATTATCCTGCAGCCAGTCTTTTTCTAAGTTTATTTCCCTGATTTGTTGATTAATACTTTCTTCCAGTGGCTGGATGCGCTTGACCAGTGCCTTATCGCCATTGAGGTAGCCCATGCTTAAGCCGCGATGTTGCTGCATGGCAGTGAGCAGCCTTTTCAATTTCTTCAACCAGTTTATACCTTGTAACTGCCGCGCTTGTTTATTCTTCTTGGCATGCTGGTGGTTTAAATAAATAATCACAGCGATAACTGTGTTGAATAAAGTGGCAAATAAGAAAATATTAAGCAGTCCCATCGCTCACCTCCTGATTGCTGCTCATTGAGTCAATATACCCCGGGACATGGGCAGTTTGTTTTGTTAAATAGGTGTTTGGGGCCATATTCTCAGCTTGTTTAATGATTCTTTTACGTATTGTTGCGCTGTAAAGCTAAGGTCAACAGACCCTAATAACTAACGACAGCAATAACCAGCCTTTGTACTTGAGCGGTTTGGTTAATTTAATTTTAGTGAACGCCGCTAATGCCGCTTTGTATTGCTGTTGCGAATAAGAGTGCATATTGCTTTTATTATTCATTGGTTTATTGCTAGAAGAACTCGTTTTATTAATAACTGATTGATGCTTATCATTGGATTTGTTCTTAGCTATGAGCATATTGACGAATGGATTTTGTCACCTTTTTAAAGGTGCTGCGAGCCATTTTTCAATATTATTGCTGCAGTAACGCGGCAAACATCTTTTACAGCTTAGCTTTTTTAAATTAATGGGAGTAAAAAGAGTCTGTAGAGTTAGCAATGTAACTCTACAGTTTTTTTTTAGAACTTAACTTGCGCCCATACCCATAATTTATCGCTATCAACTTTTCCGGCAGCGGCATCACCTGCAAAATAAGCAGCATATTTAATGCCTGCTAAGTAATTTTTAGCAAAAGATCGCGTATAAACGGCATCAACTTCAGAGCCTAAATCATCAACCGTTGCGCTAGCGTTATCAGCATCAAATTTATGATAAATAACCGACCATTTACCACCTGCTAACTTACCGCCAATAGAAGCATATAAATCAGCTAAGCCTTGATCGGGTGTATTTAAAAACTGATCTGACCAACCATTGAATTTATGGAGTGTTGCTAGCGGTGTTGCAAAGCCTTTCTCTCCATTATCAGAGCCTAATAATTCATAACCGACTTTAAAATCAAATCCTGAATATAGCGCACTGAGCTCAGCAAGCAGGTAGTGTGTTGCATAGGAAGTTGTTACGCTGTCAATATCCTGCAATGCACCTTCAAGTCTGTAGTTTACTTTTGTTTTGGCAAATGCAGATGAACCAGCATAACTAAGGCCGAAAGTATCAATGCCATTTTTAGTCTGATTATCTTCTTCAAGCAGATAACCATAACCAGTGAATTTACCAATGGCTGAGTTATAAGATGCATTTAACAGATGATCTTTAGAATCTATATCTTTCTGCTCTGCAAATATACGGTTACGTTTATTTAAATACGCGTATTGCAGTTTCAAGTTGTCGCTTAATTGATAAGAGAAAGCTAAAGCATCAAAAGTTTGTCTATCTTGGCGCCACCCCACATCACCGACAAAGCGTTGATTATCTAAAGTAATAACCTGGCGTCCTAGTTTAGTGGTCAAGCTATCAAATTTATATTGAATCAATGCTTGATCAAGCTCAGTCGTTTCAGGATCTGCGATAACAGAATAGTCGCCACCTGAGCCGATGCTATTATTGTAATCATCTACGCCAGCAACAACGCGGGTGTCTTCAAACTCTACCTGAGTTGAAAAACCTTTATAATCTGCACTGGTATAATTTAAACGGGTCCGTAATGTTAACGCATCGGCATCTTTTATGGCATTATCTTGGTTAACGCCTTCATAACGCAACCTTAAATTAAGTGAGGTTTTGCCATTGCTCAAAGCCGATATAAGACCGTCTTCCAAAGCTCCTTCTTCAGCCAAAGCTGAACTTCCTGAAAAGACCAGTAAAGAAGCCGAAGTTAACATAGCCAGTTTTTTAAGTTTCATGTTTTTCCCCTTTTTTGATGAGTCATTAATTAAGCAGTTGCCGTTGCAATTGAAACTGTTTTATTTTTAATATTTTCTACTTTACGTTGTTTTTCATATAAGAAAGTTAATACTTCAGAGCGTAAGCGGTTGTATTCAGGATCTTTTGCTAAACTTAATCTGTCTCTTGGCCGCTCTAAATCAACGTGTAATATTTCACCAACGGTTGCCGCCGGACCATTACTCATCATTACAATACGATCTGAGAGCAGTACGGCTTCATCAACATCATGGGTTATCATGATAACGGTATTGTTCAGTTCGTTTTGAATCTCCATTAATGAGTCCTGCATATGCGCTCGGGTTAGTGCATCGAGTGCACCAAAGGGCTCATCCATTAACAACACTTCCGGCTGCATCGCGAGTGCACGGGCAATACCTACACGTTGTTTCATACCTCCGGAAATTTCATTGGGGCGTTTATGCATGGCATGATCCATATGCACTAATGTGAGGTTATGCTCGATCCACTCTTTTTTTTCCGCTTTGCTCATTTTGGCGGCAAACACCTGATCAACGGCTAATTCAACATTCTGATAAGCGCTTAACCAGGGAAGCAGAGAGTGATTCTGAAAAACTACTGCACGTTCCGGGCCTGGCTCAGTGACCTCTCTGCCATTGAGAATAACGCCGCCTTTAGTGGCCTGATACAGTCCGGCGACAACGTTCAGGACGGTTGATTTACCGCAGCCGGAGTGGCCTATTAATGATACGAACTCGCCTTTTTTTATCTGCAAATCAACATTTTTAAGCGCGGTAAAGTCACCGGAAGGGGTTGGAAACACCATATCAATATGGCTGATATCAAGTAATGTGCTCATTGTTATATTCCTTAATCTTATTGAATCTGTATGTTTTAAACGCTTGTTGCTGATTTGTCCCAAGATGCAATACGTTGCAGCTGCAACATGCCTCTATCGAGAATAAAACCAATGAAACCAATGACAATCACGGCTGCCATAATACGGGCTAAAGAATCGGAACTACCATTTTGAAACTCATCCCAGACAAACTTACCCAGGCCTGGGTTTTGTGCCAGCATCTCTGCGGCGATCAGTACCATCCACGCCACACCAAAGGATAAACGCATACCGGTAAAGATCATCGGGACTGAAGCAGGCAGGACAATTTTTTGGATATGTTTATGCATAGGTAAACGTAAAACACGGCTGACATTGTTTAAATCATTGTCCAGTGTCGACACACCAATCGAGGTATTAATAACCATTGGCCATAGGCAACATAAAGTAACAGTCAGCAGAGAGTTGACAAATGATTTGGAAACCAGAGGGTCATCAGAGATATACAAAGCACTGACCACCATAGTCACTAAAGGCAACCAGGCAAGAGGAGATACAGGTTTGAATATTTGCACAATAGGGTTAATAGCCGAGTTTAAATTTTTACTTAAGCCCATGGCGATGCCGAGCGGAATAGCGATTATCGCGGCTAATAAAAATCCACTGCTTACGGTAATTAAACTGGTGATAATCTGGTCAAAAAAGGTTTCTTTGCCGGTGTATTGTCTTATTTTAGGTGTATAAGTCGGATCAGCTTCCACTCTGGCTGCATTTCTGATCTCTTGACGTGCATAAAATTTATCTGCTTTTTCTCGTTCAACTCGGTGCTCATCATATAAAGCGTGGAACTGTTGGTAAACAGCGCTGGGACCGGGAAAATCACCTAATGAGGTATGGATGTTTTTAGCGGCAATGGTCCAGAGTAGTAAAAATAGCATGATGCCGATAAAGGGCAGAAGTAAGAGTTGACATCTTGATTTTAAAAAACAGTGAATATTAGCGAATGAAGGTGTCGTTATGGCTAATTTATTCGTTAGTGAGGTAATTGTCATTATGACTCGTCCTTTTTGAGTACTGCTTGCTTAGACCAATTACACTTAAGTAATTGGTCTAAGTATTTAATATTTATCTATTTACTGTCAGAGCCAAGCTTAAAGCTTGTCATCTTTTTTAAGGCCGATGGTAAAGGCATCAATATAGGCATTAGGTTTGTTACCGTCATAAACCAAATTGTCGATAAAGTGAGTTTGTGGTGCTCTAAAACCTGTTTCTTTTGCAAAATCAGGGAAGTCTTTGGCATCCGCTAACTTCTCATCAATTAACGATTGTGCCGCTTTTTGGTAGATATCCGGGCGATATACTTTTTTCGCCAGATCTTTATACCAGTCATCTGTTTTAGCTTCCGGTATTTGTCCCCAACGACGCATCTGTGTTAAATACCAGATGGCATCGGAGTAGTATGGGTAAGTGGCGTTATATCGGAAAAATACGTTGAAATCAGGCACGGCGCGTTTGTCACCTTTTTCGTACTCAAAGGTGCCGGTCATGCTGTTGGCAATTACATCGTAATCAGCACCGACGTAATTTGACTGCGACAACATTTTTACAGCGGCAGGGCGGTTAGCATTGTTATTTTCATCCAGCCACATGGCGGCGCGAATCAGGGCGCGTGTTAAACGGATGGTGGTGTTCGGATATTTCTCAGCAAATTCGGCTGTTAAACCGAATACTTTTTCCGGGTTGTTTTTCCAAATCTCGTAGTCGGTTACCACAGGTACACCAATACCTTTAAATACCGCCTGTTGATTCCATGGTTCGCCTACACAGTAACCGTAGATAGTGCCCGCTTCTAAGGTTGAAGGCATCTGCGGTGGCGGGGTGACGGATAAAATGGCATCACCATCAATGTGGCCGCTGGTATCACCTTTATGCGGAGCGTAATAACCCGGATGAATGCCGCCGGCGGCTAACCAATATCTGAGCTCATAGTTATGCGTGGATACCGGAAAAACCATACCCATATTGAAAGGTTTACCCTGCTCCTTATAAGATTGAATAACAGGTTTTAAAGAATCGGCCTTAATGGGGTGAACGGGTCTGCCATCCGCCTGCTTGGGAATATTGGGTTTCATCTGTTTCCAAATTTCATTAGAAACAGTGATCGCATTACCGTTAAGATCCATGGAAAATGGTGTAATAATATGCGCTTGGGTACCAAAGCCCATGGTTGCGGCAATAGGTTGACCGGCGAGCATATGCGCGCCATCTAAGCTACCGTCTATTAATCCATTAAGTAGCACTTTCCAGTTTGCTTGTGCCTCAATGGTTACGTATAAACCTTCGTCTTCAAAGTAGCCGTTTTCATAGGCGACAGCAATCGGTGCCATATCTGTCAGTTTAATAAAGCCAAATTTAAGCTCCTCTTTTTCTGGGAAACCGAGTTTTTCTGCTTGCGCAAAAGAAGCCACGGTCGCTGATATGGTGATAGTTAATGCTAATTTCTTAGCGGCAAACTTAATGGGTTTAATCCAACTCATGGTTAATATCCTTGTTATAGTGGTAAAGTTTTTCAAAAAACACTCCTTAAAAATCCTTTTCTATAAAGGAGGTTCTTGGTAAACGCTCTGTTAAAACCTAGCTGCGCAACTGTTAATTAAATGTTAACAATTTGTTTTACTCTAAAGCATAATCGGTGCCACTATTTCTTATTCTTTTTAAATCAATAACTTGTGGTTTTATGTTGTTTTTAGGTAGGGGAGGTGTGCACTCTTAATGTTAAATTTATGTGATGGCGCACAGTTTTGGAGCAGTTTGCTGGTGATAACTTATTTGGATTGCTTGAGTTTTTAATTACAACATGGAGCCGCGGCCCCAATTGTAGTAAGTTACTGAACAATGACTTAACTCAATCAATCATAATTAATGAGTCAAGGTACTAGTTTAGAAAGCTATATCTACGGCTAAAAAACGCCAATCTCTTGCTGGATTGGCGCTGCTTGAGTCTTGTTTGAGGTTAAAACTAATCTTCGTAGGGAAGTGGATCGGTCACGCCGTTGGCGGCAAAGGCTTCTAAGCGCTCGACACATGAGCCGCATTGACCGCAGGCTTTTTCCCGGCCGTTATAACAGGTCCAGGTTTTGCTGTAATCCAGCCCCATCGCCAGACCGTCTTTTAGAATGCCGATTTTATCGCTGTTTAAATATGGCGAGAATATTTCGGTTTTTTCATAGTTGGCAATAGCCGCGACATCATTCATCTTTTCAACAAACTCCGGGCGACAATCCGGATAGATGGCATGATCACCTGAATGTGCGCCGTAATAAACCTGTTCGGCGCCAATCGATACCGCGTAACCTATTGCCAGAGAAAGCAGGATCATATTACGGTTGGGCACCACGGTCGATTTCATGGTTTCTTCCTGGTAATGACCCAAGGCCACATCGATAGAACTATCGGTTAATGATGAACCGCCAATTAACTGATTAATCGCAGAAATATCAATCACTTTGTGATTAATCCCCAGCTCCTGGCAAACACTGCGTGCAACTTCAATCTCTTTAACATGGCGCTGTCCGTAATCAAATGTTAAAGCATAAGGGGTTAATCCCTGTTGAATTGCTTTATGCAAGACGGTGTAAGAGTCCATTCCACCTGAATAAATAACAACGACTTTTTTGCTCATAATGCTTGTGTTTCCCAGTGTATTAATTTATAAATCGGGCTGTTTTACCCTAAATCTGAACGAGTATAATACGCCAATGCCGCAAAACTATAAAGTAAATGAGCTGTTTCAAACTATTCAAGGGGAAGGTTTTTATACCGGCGTCCCTGCTATTTTTATTCGTTTACAGGGCTGTGATGTCGGTTGTGCCTGGTGTGATACCAAAAACACCTGGGAGATTGACCCCGATAAACAAAGCCCGCTGCAGAGTTTATCGGATCATAGTGATGATTCCAGCTGCTGGGCGAACGTCAGCGCAGAAGGGATTGTTGATGA
>JBFGZH010000067.1:0-11120 GCA_041586895.1 Psychromonas sp.
AAAGGATTGATTAAAAACAGCTGAAACTCCACTCCTCCAGCTTGCTGGAGGTTTTTTTTCCTGAAAATCCAGCCTTCGTAACAGGCGGTCGATGCGAATAAAAGTAAAGCAAGGAGAAAAGATGCGCTTCTTATTGATACCCAAAATGTTATTGGCAGCACAGATTTTATTTTTCTTGTTATTTACCCGCCTGCTCTATGCTGATCAGCCGATGCATGGCACTGACCACCATGCTGACGCACAGAAAACAGCCAGTCCGGCAATGATGCATATGTCTCACTCTGAGATGATCCACTCTGAACAGGACTTTCTGCGAGAGATGATCCCGCATCATCAGGAAGCTGTGGATACTTCGGTGCTGCTGTTTAGCAGCACCGAGGATCCGCAATTGAAGATGCTGAGCAAGGCGATTTTCAATGCACAGAGTGCCGAAATACTGGAGATGAGGCTGGCATATGCCCGCTGGTATAACCTTATTCCAACGGGAGCTATGTATCAGCCGATGATGCGCGATCTTAATAAAGTGATCGGCCGGGAAAGAGATATCTTCTATGTAAAGGATATGATCCGGCATCACCAGGGCGCGTTGGATATGGCGGAAAAGCTGTTAACCTTTAAGGATGTCCATGAAGAAAGCCTTATTTTTGCCAAAGAAATTATCCAATCACAACAGACTGAAATTGATTTTATGCGCAACTGGCTGAAAAAACCCCAGGCAGCGCAATAAAGCGGGCCGAAAGATAGCCTTCAGCAGTGATGGCGTCGAAAGGCCTACACCCCCGAGAAGCAAGGTCGGCTTATGCCGGCCTTTTTTATTTGTGGTCTTGAGTAATTTGTCATAAAAGTGTAAATTTCCACCTCAATTTATAACATTTACAAAGGACGCAACAATGCGCATTATCTTATTAGGTGCCCCAGGCGCTGGTAAAGGCACGCAAGCTCAATTTATGATGGACAAATACGGTATCCCGCAAATCTCTACTGGTGATATGTTACGCGCAGCAGCAAAAGCGGGTACTGAGCTGGGCTTAAAAGCAAAAGAGTTAATGGATGCAGGACAACTTGTTTCTGATGAACTAATCATTGGTTTAGTAAAAGAGCGTATTGCTGAAGATGATTGTGCTAAAGGCTTCTTGCTTGACGGTTTCCCGCGTACTATTCCCCAGGCGGATGCCATGAAAGCGGCTGGCGTGATTGTTGATTTCGTACTGGAGTTTGATGTGCCGGATGAAGAGATCGTAAAACGTATGGCTGGCCGTCGTGTTCACCCGGGATCAGGTCGTACTTACCATATTGTCTATAATCCGCCTAAAGTGGAAGGTAAGGATGATGTGACTGGTGAAGATCTGGTTATTCGTCCGGATGACGAAGAGTCAACAGTACGTAAGCGTTTAGATATTTACCATGCGCAGACTGAGCCGCTGGTTGCTTACTATAAAAATGAAGCGGCACAGGGCAATGGCGCGCATCATAAATTTGACGGCACTAAAGCGGTTGATGTTATCAGCGCTGAATTAGCGGAAATTCTTGGTTAAGCCAAGTTATTTTCTAGTACTAAACACAGTGAAGATGAACGATTGAAATAACTCGGGCCTCGGCTTTAGCCGAGCTATATAGTAAACCCACAGTATATTACAGCGCGGCTGAAGCCGCGGCCTCAATTGTCGTAAGTTACTGAACAATGACTTAATTCAATCAATCATAATTAGTGAGTCAAGGTACTAGCTATTAGGGGCGTTCAGCCCCTTTTTTATAACTTAAAAAAATAGAGTTGTTATGGATAAAAAACAGGCAGTTTTATTAGTCAATTTGGGTACTCCGGAAAAAGCGGATAAGCAAAGCATCAGGGCATTTCTGCGTGATTTTCTATCGGACAGACGGGTGGTTGATGTCGCGCGTATTATCTGGTTGCCTATTCTCTACTTAGTTATTCTTCCGATACGCTCTGCGCGCCTGGTAAAACCTTATCGCAAAATATGGCTGCAGGATGATTCCCCGCTACGTTTTTATACGCGCTCACAAGCAGAAAAATTAGCACAGCAGCTGCAGAGTAAAAATATTAGTGTCGATTATGCAATGACCTATGGTCAGCCTTCCATTGCAGGCAAACTCCAGCAGTTTAGCGAGCAGGGCATTAGCGATTTAACGGTGTTACCTTTATATCCGCAATATAGTGTGTCAACCACTGCGCCCGTTTTTGACCAGCTCAGCGATGCCATTAAAAAACAGTTTAACTTTCCCGCACTTAACTTTATCCATGATTACCATGACCATCCCTTGTATATCGATGCGCTGGTTAATTCGATTAAACAGTCCTGGGCGGCGCATGGCCAGAGTGAATGTTTGATCTTTTCTTTCCACGGTATTCCCAAACGTTATGTGGCATTAGGCGATGTTTATCAAACCCAGTGTGAAACGACGGTCAAACGGGTGGTGGAACAGCTTGGCTTAACTCAGCAGCAGTACAAACTCTGTTATCAGTCGCGTGTTGGCCGTGAGGAATGGCTAAAACCCTATTTAGATGCCACCTTGCCGGAAATGGCCAAGGCCGGTGTCGGCTCGGTTGATATTATCAGCCCGGCTTTTGCGTGTGATTGTTTAGAAACCCTGGAAGAGTTGGCCATAGAAAATAAGGCCTTGTTTCTCGACAATGGCGGCAAGCAATACCATTACATTCCCTGTTTAAATGATAACGATGCGCAGATCGCTTTATTATGCGCATTGGCCACTGCCAAGGCATAGCTTAGTGCGGCGCGGATCACGGGGTTTTTCTTGGTTAACCATTAACCTTAAAGCGCTTTATCTGCTGCTGATGCTGACATTGCTCAGTGGTTGTGCAAAGACGGCGCATAAAGAGCTACGAATTGCTGCAGATCCAGGCGTGCATCAACAAGCTGCCGCGTCAGGCAAGGACGCGATGAGCAAAGAGGATCTGCTTTTTAGCCTGCTGCGCAATGAATATAGCTATTGGCGGGGCACTCCTTACCGTTTAGGCGGCAACAATAAAAACGGTATAGATTGCTCGGCATTTGTGCAGGCTGTTTTTAAAAATAGCTTCAATATTGCCGTGGCCCGCACCACCAGCAGACAACTCAAATTAGGCTCTCCGGTTACTGCCGATAACCTTAAAGTCGCTGACCTGGTGTTTTTTAAAATTCGCCGAGGCGTGCGCCATGTTGGTATTTATATCGGTGCTCAGCAGTTCCTGCACGCTTCGACCAGCCAGGGGGTGATGATTTCATCGCTGCATAATAGCTACTGGCAATCTAAGTATTGGCAAGCCCGGCGTATTCTTGATTAACTCTTTAAAATTAATGGCTTAGTCACTTTCTATGGATGCCCATCAAGCATCTGTACGTTTGTTGACCATTTGTTCATGCAAAGCGCCATAAATACTTACCCGATCACAAAAAAAACAACAATTAACCATCAAAAGAGCTCATGTCGGCTATTATCATTGGATTTTTTTTTGCATGATAAATGCGCCAAAGGTGGAAATTGTCTTAATTGATAAGTTTCTTATTCAATAAGCAAGCCATGCTTAGTGCTTTTAATCAGTGTAAATAGTAATCACCAATGTGATTATTGTTAGCTTTAAAATAACTTAAGGGAATGTTAAATGAGCGAGAATACGAGCAAATCAGCAGGGCTAAACCGTCGTGATTTTTTAAAGAATAGCGCAGGCTTAGCGCTAGCGGGAGGAGGGCTGAGCCTGCTTTCTGGAACAGCGCAGGCAGACCAGACCAATAAGGATTGGCATTACTCGCCCGATGCAAATGCAAAATTTTGGGAAGCGGTACGTCGAGAGTTTATTCTTGATAAAAAAAGCGTCTATATGAATATCGGTACAACAGGATCAATGCCGCGAGACGTGCTCACTGAATATGCGAAAAATAATGAAATAGTGGCCAAAAATCCATGGGATATGCAGGAGAAGTTTGGCTCCTGGCCTTATGTCACGGCGATGGCGGAAGCGATTGCGCCGGGTTTTGGTGCCGACAGCCATGAGATTATATTAAGCCGTAATACTACAGATGGGATGTGCAGCATACTCCATGGCCTGAAATTTGCGGAAGGGGATGTGATTCTGACCACCCATCACGAGCATATTGCTGCTGATTCCCCTCTTTCTGTGCTGCAGGAACGTTATGGCGTGGAAGTCAAATATCTGCAGATTCCCGTCTATACTGGCAGTGAGACAATCAGTGAAGAGGATTTTGTTCAGGTTTTCCAGAATGCTATCCAGGAATTTGCAGGCCGCGTTCGTTTAATTACTTTTTCGCATATCACTTATAAGACTGGCACAGTACTGCCGGCTAAGCGGATCTGTGCGCTTGCCAATCAGCACAGTATTCCGACGCTTATCGATGGTGCCCATGGTATCGGCATGCTGAACCTGGATTTCCATGATATTGACTGTGATTTTTATGCCGGAGCCGGGCATAAATGGCAGTGTGGTGCCGGTGCAACGGGTATTCTTTATGTTAGGGACAATGCGCAACGCTTAGCTGAATATTGGCCGGACCGTGACAATCCCTTATGTCTTATTAATTCATCGCTAGCTGAATACTCCTACCTGGGCACGCAAATACAGATGCAGTATATCGGCAATGATAACTACCCGGCAAAACAAGCGCTAACCGACGCCTGTCTGATGTGGGACAGCATTGGCCGGGATGTGATAGAAGCGCGCGTATTGGCATTAAGCAAATTGTGTAAAGAGCTGCTGCGTGAAGCCTTTCCATCGGCCAATATCTATTCTCCTGATGTGGCCGCGTTATCGAGTGCGATCAGCTCTTTTAACCCTTTTGCCGATCAGTATGACTCAGCGACATTAACGAGCTTTCGAGATCGTCTGCGCGAAGAGTACGGTTATATTATCCGTACCACCAGCTTTAAAGTGCAGTCGAGCGATCAGCATGACAGGCATGCATTACGTATTTCGACACACCTGTTCCATGATGAGCAGGATGTGATTGGTCTGGTATCTGCTATGCAGGAGCTTTATTTGAGCATGGCATAAAGCCGACATACATGTGCAAACCATAGTCAAGGGGGTGGTTTTGCCTTGCCTGATAGCCGGCTTATTAATAAGCCAGCTATTATCTCACCCAGTAAAAAAACGATTTTACTTTAATATTTATTTGACAATACCTTTCTTTTTTGATCTGTACGGATCGCTTTTGATTTTTTTTTACAAGTGGTGGCAAGTATACTCTTAAAAATAGTCTGCCAAGTAGAGTTGTAAATTAAAGATGAAAGCAACAATAAAAACCTGCGCTGTGTTACCTCTTATTTTATCCCTTACCCTGTCTGCTTTATCGTGGCAGGCAAATGCACGGGATCTTGCGGAAATAAAAAAATCCGGTGTTTTGCGTCATATCGGGGTTTCTTATGCGAATTTTGTCAGCTATTACAGACAAGGCGATACCCTGATTAAAAGTGGTTTAGATGTTGATTTAATTCAGGGCTTTGCGCAGCACCTCGGGGTTAAATACCAGTTTGTGCCGGCCAAGTTTAGCAATATGATAGGTCTGCTGACGGGACAGAATGTCAACTTTGACGGCAAACAGGTCATTTATGGTCAGCAGACTGCCATTGCCGGCGATCTTATTGCCAGTGGCGCAACCAAACTCGCCTGGCGCCAGGAAGTCATCGATTTTTCCGATGATTACTTTCCCTCTGCAGTATGGGTGATTGCCCGGGCGGATACAGACTTACAGCCCATTCAGCCAAGTGGTTCAATTACTGAGGATATTAGTCAGGTCAAGTCATTGATCAATGAACGCGATATACTGGCCATGAAACAAACCTGCCTCGACCCGGATCTCTATGACCTGCAGGCAACCGGAGCAAATATTATCTTCCCTCCTAATGTGCGTAAACTCAATGAAATGGTGCCGGCCATTCTTAAGGGCGATGCCGAAACGACCCTGCTTGATGTCAGTGATACCCTGATAGCGCTGCAGAAGTGGCCGGGTGAGATTAAAGTCATTGGTCCTGTCTCTGAAGAGCAAACCATGGGAGTGGCATTTCGCAAGCATTCTCCGGAGTTACGAGAAGCCTTTAATCGCTATTTACAAGAGATCCGTGCTGATGGTCGTTATCATCAACTCGTGGAAAAATATTACCCGGCCGTTTTTGATTATTATGCTGAGTTCTTTTCAACGGCTAAAGAAAAAATATAAGCGGCTTGGCAGTAACAGGTCATGCTCAGCGCACGCGAATATTTTCCCTACACAGCGACCCTGCAGGAAATAACCGCTGCCAGAAAAAGTACTCAGTTCAGGTAGTTGTATTTTTCCAGCGGTATTGCCAACAGGATGTTAAATAAAGGCCAGTCAATTGGATATGAACATAAAAAACAAAACCGCCCATTACCTTTATATTTTTTTATATACAGCGCTGGCTTTTTCAAGTTATCAGGCGACAGCACGGGATCTGGCGGAGATTAAACAAGCAGGAGTGTTGCGTCATCTCGGCGTTTCCTATGCCAACTTTGTGAGTTATTACCGGGAAGGCGAAACGGTGCACCAAAGCGGACTGGATGTGGAGTTAATTCAGGGGTTTGCCCGGCACTTAGGGGTCAAATATCAGTTTGTTCCTGCACAGCCGGCAAATGCACTGGGGCTGCTGACGGGCAAGAATGTCCAGTTTGATGGTGAAAAGATTAGCTATCGCGAGCAAGTTGCCATAGCAGGGGATCTTATTGCCAGCGGCGCAACTAAACTTGCATGGCGGGAAGAGATTATCGATTTTTCCGATGATTATTTTCCTTCTGCGGTGTGGGTGATAGCCCGTGCTGATTCAGATTTACAGCCAATTCAGCCGACGGGCTCTATAGCTGAGGATATTGTGCAGGTCAAGTCACTGCTTGATAGCCGTAATCTGCTGGCCATGAAACAAACCTGTCTCGATCCGCACTTATATAATCTGCGCGCAACCGGCGTTAACATTATTTTTCCTCCGCGAGGGCATAAACTTACGGAAATGGTGCGGGCCATTATTAAGGGCGATGCGGAAATGACTCTGTTTGATGTCAGCGATACCCTGGTAGCGCTGCAGAAGTGGCCGGGGGAGATTAAAGTGATTGGTCCGATCTCTGAAAAGCAAACTATGGGAGTGGCATTTCGTAAGCATTCTCCCGAGCTGCGCAAAGCCTTTAATGCTTATTTACAACAGATCCGTAGCGATGGCAGTTACTACCAACTGGTAGAAAAATATTACCCTGCTGTTTTTAACTATTATGGTGAATTTTTTTCCATGCCTATAGAAGAAAGATAAAGTGCAGCGTATAAAAAAAAGACTCACCAGCAAAACCGCCATTATTACTGCCGGTATGATTCTTGCGGGGTATCTGGTTTTAATTCTTGCTGTGACCAACTTCGGACAACGCCGCCTTGAAGACTCGCGCAATAATGAATTGCAACTTAAAGTTAATCACTATGTTAATGGCTTGAGCTACTTTTTAAAGATCACTAAAGGTGATCTCGAGGTACTGGCGACCGATAAGGCGATGATTACCTTTTTCGCCAACCGCAGCTCCGGGATGTCGATGGAGTACGGCTTAGGCTCAAGTCTGTTTAATTTAAAAAGACGCATAGAACGCCTGTTATCTGATAGTGAAATTGAGCAGACACCGGTTTATAAGCGCCTGCTTCTGCTTGATTTTGGTAAAGAGGTTATTGTCGACAGCGACGCACAGTCGGCGCTCAATATCGGCCAGATTCCATGGCAGGAGATGGCCGGTAGAAAGTTTAAAATGTTGGTTGTCGAGACCCCGGCTGGTCTGGCCATTAAGATGTTAGTCACCATTTACCAGCAGCAAAAAGCCGTGGCGTTATTAGTCGCGGATATTAATAGCGACTTACTGGTACAGCAGTTAACTGCGCTGGAGCACTCGGGCAGCGGCAGCCACCTGTTGCTTGCCACGCCCAGCGGTAATATCTTTCTCTGGGACTCGCTGCAGTCCAATAAGAATCCGTTAAAGCGAGCACAGCCTGAGCAAATCTATATTGAAAAAGCCGTTAATGGCACCCCCTTTAAGCTGCTTGCCAGGTTTGAGGGGATTAACGAAAAAGATATTCTTACTTCTACCTGGTTTGTTGTTGCTATTTCAATGCTGGCTATTCCTGTGATGCTCGGATTCTTCTATTTAATGCGCATCGATCAGCGTAATACGGTTTTGCAGACGCAGATAGAAGTATCGGCAAAACAACGCAAGAAACTGACGGTGCAGAACGATCTGCTGCAGAGCGAAATCATCAAACGTAAGCTTTCGCAAAGCAAGCTGGCCTATCAGGCCAGCCATGATTCCCTCACCGGATTAGCCAACCGCAGTTGCAGCCTTGATCACCTTGCTCGGGCAATCAGCCACTCGCGAAAAAAGCAGACGCAAGTCTTAGTGATGTTTATCGATCTGGATAACTTCAAAAATATCAATGATACGTTAGGGCATATTGCCGGTGATAACATTCTTATCGATATCAGCACGCAATTAAAGTCTGCGGTGCGCGATAGCGATACCGTTGGCCGCCTGGGCGGGGATGAGTTTTTATTAATTATTCCGGAATTAGCGGACAGTGAAAGCGCGAAAAGACTGGCCGGTAAAATTCTTAATTTGTTTGAAAAGCCTGTAACAGTAGAAGAGCAGCAGTTTTTTCTTTCTACCAGCATAGGCATGGCTGTCTATCCGCAGGATGGCGCTACTCCGGATGAACTGCTGAAATGCGCGGATATGGCGCTCTACAAGGTTAAAGATGACGGTCGCAACGGCTTTAGTTTCTATGATAGTGCTATGAATGATGCCCTGCAGCGCAGCCTGCTGCTTAACCACCATCTGCATCTGGCACTCGCGAAGAACGAGATCGAAGTTTACTATCAGCCTATTATCGATCTGAAAACGCGGCAGATAGTGGCTGCTGAAGCGCTGATGCGCTGGAATAATGGTACCTTGGGCTTTATCTCTCCGGAAGAGTTTATTCCCGTGGCGGAAAAAAACGGTAAGATTAATGAATTGGGCGAGTTTGTACTACAGCAAGCCTGTATTCAGACGGCGCAGTGGCAGCGTATTCTGCCCCTGCAGATTGCGGTTAATTTCTCTGGAGTACAGTTTCGTTACCCCAAGGAACTGCTTAAGAAAATAGAGAGCAGCTTGGCAAAGAGTGGCTTAGCAGCGCAGCAATTAACGGTGGAAGTTACCGAAAGTCTGCTGGTTAATAACAGCCACGAGTTTGCCAATATGCTGGCGCGTTTAACTGAGCTGGGTATTCAGCTGGCGATGGATGATTTCGGTACTGGCTACTCGGCTCTCTCTTATCTGCAGAAGTTTTCTTTTTCTAAGTTGAAAATTGACCGTGCCTTTGTCAGAGAGCTGGAAACCAACCCCGCTGATATGTCCTTAGTGACGGCGATACTGGCGATGGCAAAAGCGCTTAATTTAACAGTGGTGGCGGAAGGGATTGAAGATGACTTTCAGGCCGATCTGCTGGAAAAATTAAAATGCGAATATGGTCAGGGCTACCTGTTCAGTCGTCCGCTTAGCGCCGCGCAGTTTACGCAGTTATTATTGCAGGATAGCGATAAAAGTCTGCTTAAGGAAGCCTAAGCGAACCTGAGCCGTGAGGCTCAGGATCAGTTTAAAGGAAGCGATGCTCAGATGGCGTACCAATAACCCATATTGACTAATTTGGTAAACAGCGTTAACGCATTAGGGTCGTCGCTGAGCAGCTCCACCACTTCACAGCCGATATCATCCTGATCGCACAGGTAATGGCCTAATTCGTTAAAGCCTTCACAGTCAAACTGCTCGCCGTTAATAAACAGCAAGTCCGGTGACTGCTGGAAATAGACGGCACGCAGTCCACCTAAGCGGGTAAATTGTGCGCCCTCTGTAAACAGCTCCAGTATCTCATCGCTGCTGTGCGGCTGCTCTATTTTAGCAACATCGAGCTCATGGGTAGCGGTACTGATCATGGTGCCGAACCAGGGGATCAGATCTTCGGGAGTCTGACAGCTGCTTAACAGCATGCGATGTATTTCAGCGAGCTCCTGCTCTTCAATCTGTCCGGGTTTTTCACGGATTTGCATATCGATATCAGCGTAGCGGGGCACCGGTCCTGCTCTATCTAGGCAGTAGTCTGCAAAACTGCTGAGCAGATCATTTTCATCCGGTGCACGAAAGCCGACACTGTAATTGATTGCCGGCTCCAGCGCATAGCCTTCATGGGGGTGGCCGCCGGGAATATACAAGATATCACCGTGCTCAAGAATCACATCAATAATCGCAGAAAATTCCGCGCAGTGCTTGAGCGCGTCATGGGCTGCAAACTCCTGCACGGCGGCCTTATTACCGACACGCCAGTGGCGTTTTCCCAGACCTTGAATAATAAAGACATCATAATTATCGATATGCGGGCCGATACCGCCCTGTGGTGTTGAATAGCTGATCATCAGATCATCAATGCGCCAGTTGGGTAAAAAGCGGAAAGGGCGCACTAGCGCCTGTGCTTCCTCATGCCAGTGATCAACCGCCTGAATAAGCAATGAGCTGCCATCTTCCTGCAGTTGTGCAAAGCTGCTGAAGGGGCCTGACTCGACCTGCCATTGACCTTGTTTTTTATAGACAAGACGGCTTTCAATCTCCTCCTCCATCGCCAGACCGGCAATTTCATCAGCCATAATCGGGTCTGTAAAATCACTAAAAGCTTGTTTAATAACAGTGGGTTTTTTTTGCCAGTAGGTATCGAGAAAATGATTAATATCTAAATTGAGTTCGAACATAAAAACCTCTGAGTTATTGTTTTCTTTTATTATACAGCATACAAAAAAGGCAACCCGAAGGTTGCCTTAAAAACTTGTATAGCCATCCCACTTTAAAATACAAAAATCAGTAAATCGCGAGGTAAACCTTGAAAAGGGAATAAGTATTCTCTTTTTCAGCCTGCGCGTCTGTGAGTCGCATTTTACCAAGTCGAAGGGCGATAGTATGCGCGCTTAGTCGACTAATTTTTCTACCAGCTGCACGGCCTGACCGATATAGTTAGCCGGTGTCATTGCTTTCAGTTCAGCTTTAACCGCATCACTGAGATCCAGGGTGTCGATAAATGCCGCCATACCCG
>JBFGZH010000068.1:0-11028 GCA_041586895.1 Psychromonas sp.
AAAAGCGTGTATTGTACCTATCGTCTGGATATCAATGAATTTAGGGGCAATAGAAGTGTCCAGATGCTGGTGGAGCTGCTGCAAGCGGAATAGAAAGCTGTTAGCCGACGGCTGACGACTGACAGCTGACAGCTAACCACTGTTTTTAAACCGCACCGGCAAAATCGAGTTGTCGCCAGGCTTCATAAACGAAAACGGAGACAGCATTGGACAGGTTCATGGAGCGGCTTTCTGCGCGCATTGGAATACGCAATTTTTGCTCGACAGGCAAGGCATCCAGAATTTCACTCGGCAGACCGCGCGTTTCCGGTCCGAACAGTAACACATCATTATCCTGAAATTTTGCCTGGCTATGGAAAGTGGTCGTTTTAGTGGTGCAGGCAAACATTCTTTTTCCCGCCACCGCGCTTAAAAAGGCCTGGTAATCTTTATGGCGGTAAACATGAGTAAGCTCATGATAATCAAGCCCGGCTCTGCGAACTTTTTTCTCATCCAAGTCAAAACCTAAGGGTTCAATTAAATGTAAAACACAACCCGTGTTCGCACATAGCCGGATAATGGCACCGGTATTTTGCGGAATCTCAGGTTCAAATAGTGCTATTTCAATCATAGTGTCTCGTTGTATAGTATGAAAACTGCAGGGATTGTATACCTAATCGAGTTTAAGATGCAAAGCCAGTAAAGCAGCAGATTCACAGCTGACAAGCTGCTCTTAATGCTTTGCTCTGCTTGCGGCTTGATATAGGGGATCAGCTTTGGCTATCTTCTATAGATTTTATTACCTTCTCTTGATCTGTGCTGCTGGCCTCTAACCACATATAGCCTCTGCCCCTAAAGTTTTTCACTCGGGTTTGTCCGTCGAGCCTGGCTGGCAGTTTACGTCTCAGATTACTTAAGTGCATATCGATACTGCGGTCAAAAGGCTCGAGTTCTCTGCCTAATACTTTTTCACTGAGCTCCGCTTTGGAAAATAACTTGCCCGGATGGGTAAGAAACTTTTCCAGCAATAACAGTTCGGTCGCTGTTAGTTCAATAATAAGCCCCTGACAAACCGCCTGCTGCTGAGCAGGGAAAAGCTCAATGTCTAAATGGCTTATTTTATGTTCGGTTCTCTGGTGCTGTGTGCGGCGCAGAATAGCCTGTATTCTCGCCAGTAACTCGCGTTCAGTAAAGGGTTTGACCAGGTAGTCATCAGCGCCCATTTCTATGCCTAATGCTTTATCAATCTGATCGCCCTTTTCTGCGAAGATCAGTACGGGAATATCTTTTTTTTGACATAATAACTCCAATACTTCAAAACCGCTCATGCGTGGCATCGCAAAGTCTAATAAAATCAGATCGTAATTGTCGAAGAGTGCTTTGTGTAAACCACTTTCGCCATCATATGCGCTGTCAACATGAAAATTTTCACGGGATAAAAACTCGCTCAGCAAAGAAACAAGTTCTTGATCGTCATCAATCAATAACAGTAGCTTGCCCATATTGTGCCCTTACTCATAGACCTGCATATAAGTATAAGCCAGTTCTGCTAAGAGTAAGGGAAAATGCGCGCTATCTTTAATCTCAAGCTGGCGAGTATGAAATCTCTTTCCTGGTTGGCACTTTTGTGAAGATCCTTGCTATTAGCATCTTAAACGAGATTATGTATATAATAAGAGCTCTATAAGATTGCGATATTGAAGGTGTTTTTTTGCTAAATAATACAACAAAAGAAGAATATGAACGTTTAGTTCAGCTTGCCGGACGTGCAGCGATTGCCGCTGCTGCCTTATTGATTATTGTGAAGCTGATTGCTTGGATTGTAACCGGCTCTGCAAGTATTTTAGCAGCATTAACTGATTCGTTAATGGATATTACCACTTCCATTATTAACCTTCTGGCGATCAAAGTGGCCCTGCAGCCTGCCGACGAACAGCACCGTTTCGGCCACGGTAAGGCGGAAAGTATTGCCGGCCTGGCACAGGCAGCCTTTATTTGCGGCTCGGCATTATTCCTGCTGTTTAACAGTGTTTCAGCATTGATTAATAAGCAGGAGGTTGTCGCCTCAAAGGTAGGTATTGCGGTGATGATCTTTTCTGTACTGGTCACTATCGCCCTGGTAACCTTTCAATCTTATATCGTCAAGAAAACCGGCAGCTTGGCGATAAAAGCAGATGCACTGCATTACCGGACTGATATTGCCTTAAACGGCACGGTATTATTTGCACTGATTTTATCCGGGCTCGGCTGGCACTGGGCTGACGGCTTGTTCGCTATCGCGGTGAGCTTTTATATCTTGCATGGCGCCTGGGAAATCGGTGTCCAGTCGATTGATGCGCTGATGGATAAGCAGCTGCCTAAGGCAGAAGAAGAGAAGATTGTGAAAATGGCTTATCGGATTAAAGGTGTGCGTGGTGTACATGATCTGCGTACCCGGCAATCAGGTAACACAAAATTTATTCAGCTGCATTTAGAGCTCGATGATGACCTGAGTTTATATGAGGCGCATAACAGGGCGGATAAATTAGAGGCGGAATTAGAAAGGGTGTTTCCACAAGTGGATATTCTCATTCATCCGGATCCGGTTTCCATCGTGCCGATAGAAAAGAAAAATCAAAAAATACATTTTGAAACACAACCACTTGACGAGAGTAAGGATAACCAATAATGGAAGCGCTTCAGCAACAGTTATGGAAAAAGATCAGGGAAGAAGCGTGGAGTAATTCGGTCAGTGAACCTGTTTTAGCAAGTTTCTTTTATTCAACAATTTTAAATCATAAAAGCTTAAAGTCGGCGCTTAGTTACCAGCTGGCCAACCGCCTGGATGGCCATACTATGCCAGCCATTTTGATGCGGGAAGTGATCGATGAAGCTTTTAACAAAGATCCTGAGATACTGAATGCGGCGATGGCTGATATTGTTGCCGTCCAGGAGCGCGACCCTGCGGTGGAAAACTATTCAACGGCGCTTTTATATTTGAAAGGTTTTCATGCCATTCAGGTGCAGCGTGTGGCCAACTGGTTATGGAAACAAAAACGTATTCCGCTTGCGCAATATCTGCAGAGTCGCAGTTCAGAGTTGTTCGGTGTCGATGTTCACCCTGCGGCTGTCATTGGCAAAGGGATCATGTTTGACCATGCTACCGGAATCGTCGTCGGTGAAACCGCGGTTATCGAAGACAATGTTTCCATCTTACAGGGTGTGACGCTCGGCGGGACGGGCAAAGAGAGTGGCGATCGCCACCCTAAAATCCGCCAGGGCGTGATGATCGGCGCAGGGGCCAAGGTGCTTGGTAATATTGAAATTGGTATCGGCGCGAAAGTCGGTGCCGGCAGTGTGGTCCTTAATTCTGTGCCTGCGCACAGCACAGTTGCCGGTGTGCCGGCAAAAGTAGTCGGCAGACCCTCCTGTGAAATGCCGTCACTTTCTATGGAGCAGGATCTGTAAACTTAGTTTGTATAGCAGCAGGTTTTCCTGCTGTTATTGAAATATTTTATGGCAATCTATCAATATATTTCTCAAATTAACAAACAATGGTTGAATAACTACAGGGTAATGCTTATTCTCAGCGCATTGAGTATTAATTTATGTTGAATAATATGGATTTTTTAAAGGGCGAATTAATGACATTAGATCTATTGGAAAAGTTAGAAAGCAAAATTCAAAATGCGGTCGATACCATTGCATTGCTGCAGATGGAAGTTGAAGAATTAAAAGGTGATAAGCAGGGATTGTTAGCAAGAAATGATCAGCTGCAGCAGGAAAACATTAAATTACATGAAGAGCACCAGCAATGGCAGGCTCGTTTGAGTGCCTTAGTCGGTAAAATAGAAAAAGCAGAAGACAGCATGTAACATTATTAAACAATGTTACATAGGAAAGCCCAATTGCGATTGGGCTTTTCAATATCAATCTTCCAGGTCTTCAATATCTAGCGGCTCAGGTGAGATAATAATACCTGTACTGTCGGCATAAAGAATATCTTCGGGTAGGAAGGTCACACCTGCAAAGTTGACCGGGGCATTAACTTCACCGATTTCATTGTCGTCACCTCCGACAGGAATAGCGGTGATAGCTTGAATGCCAATATCCAGCTCTTCAAGTATATCTACTTCTCGTACACAGCCATTGACAACAATCCCTTCCCAGTCGTTTTCAATGGCAAGCTCAGCAATATTGGCGTTAATGAGGGCGCGGCGTAATGAACCGCCACCATCCACCAAAAGCACTTTTCCTGCGCCGTTTTCGGAAAGGATTTTATAAATTAAACCCACAGATTCAAAACATTTAATAGTGACAACTTCACCAGCAAAAGAACTGCGTCCGCCAAAATTAGTTAAAAGAGGCTCAACAACATCAACGGTGTCTGCATAAATATCGCAAATAAGAGAAGTATTATATTGCATTATCAGGTTCGCCTATAAGTAGAGTGGTAGCCTAAGTATAAACGTAACTTATTCATTTACAATGCTCTATTGATGATAAAAGATATGCTTTGAACGTTGTTTGATGAAAATCAAAAGCCTTAGCAAGCTATTTTAAGCAATTTCCGCGCAATACCAATGCTAACTGACTAGCCTTAATGAGCCTGGCTCACTAAGGCTTATCCCTGTTGCCATGCTTGCCACTATCAGTCGAGTTCCTTAAAAAAGGAGCGGCTGAATGACTTTTCGCAGTAGTGGCATTTCAGTTTGAGATGCAAGCCCTTTCTGACATAAAAGCGTGTCGCCACCGGCTCATTATGAGTAATACAGTTACTGTTCGGGCATGAGAAGACATCAATAAAAGAGTCGGGCAGTTGCACCTGAAATTTTTTCACCACTTTAAAATCTTTGATTTGATTGATAGTGGCATTGGGAGCAAAGAGTGCCAGCTGGTTGGCCTGGGCGTCGCTAATAAAAGTATTTTCAACTTTAATCAGGTCTTTCTCTTTACCGTTATGAGTCCGTAGATTAAGGCCGATGGTCACTTTTTCATTGGTTTGCGTGAATTTAAAAAAGTTTAAAATCTTAACGCCTTGTTGAGCGGGAATGTGATCAATCACTGAGCCATGTTGAATTGCTTCAACTTGTAATTTTTTCTGCAGCATTTGCATTTGCCCCTAAAGTTTTGTTTGAAACTGGTTGGTTAACAGTAAGGCCAGTAGAGCCTGACGCGCATACACGCCATTTTCGGCCTGCTGGAAATAATAAGCGTAAGGCGTACTGTCGACATTCTTATGGATTTCATCAACACGTGGTAACGGATGCAGTATTTTTAAGTTAGCGCGGACATTGTTTAATATTTGTGCGTCCAGTAAGAATGCGGATTTCATATGCTGGTACTCGGTTTCATCAAAGCGCTCTTTTTGTACCCGTGTCATATATAAGATATCCAGTGAATCAACCACTTCTTCTATGCTTTGATGCAGTGAATAACTGATATTCTTATTATCTAACTCTTCCAGTATGTAGTCGGGCATCGCCAGTGCATCCGGTGCTATAAAGTAAAAGTTACAGTTAAACAGCGACAGAGCCTGTGCAAGAGAGTGCACTGTTCGCCCATATTTTAGATCGCCGACAAAAGCAATATTCAGGTTATCTATGGTGTCCTGCGTTTCATAAATGGTAAACAGATCCAGTAGGGTTTGTGTTGGATGTTGATTAGAACCATCGCCACCATTGATAACGGGAATTTGTGAAAACTCGGTGGCTAAGCGGGCCGCGCCTTCTTGAGGATGGCGCATAAAAAAAGCATCCGCATAAGAAGAGATCACTTTCACCGAATCTGCCAGGGTCTCTCCTTTTTGCGCTAATGAGGTATTACCGCCACTATCAAAGCCGATCACACTGCCGCCTAAACGCTGCACAGCGGTTTCAAAGGAGAGGCGGGTTCGTGTCGATGCCTCAAAAAAACAGCTGGCAATGACTTTGTTTTTTAAAAGTTCAGGTTGCGGGCTTTGTTTTAATGAATGGGCAGTTTGCAAAATAAGTTCGAGTTCGTTGCGCGAAAGATCGGCGATGGAGATAATATTTTTTTGGTATAGCGGGTTATTCATCATTTCAGACTCATAGTTAAGCAGTGACGTTGAAAAAATTATAGCATTGCTATGGGTGCAATTCTGTACCTTTGCTGCTTTTTCTTTTGCGAAAAGAGAGCAATCAATGCATTTTTAATGAGAATGGTTATAGTGGTGCTATTGAGTCTCTTTCAGGAATGACCTTATGCTATTACGTCTCCTCTGTTTTCTTGTTTTGGCTTTACCGTTTAATCTTCCGGCAGCAGAATGGGCTGCTCTGCATTCATTGCTGCCGAAAGGAACGCAGCTTTCCTATATGGTGGTGGATCCCGGCAAAGATAAGGTGATTGCCCAATCTCAGCAAAGCGTTTTACGCACCCCGGCCAGTATTCAGAAATTGTTAACCGCAACCGCTGCTAAATTATATTTAGGAGAACAGTTTCGTTACCGCAGCACCATTGAAGGGCAGCCTGGAAATATTAAGGGCAGGCAATACCGAGGCGATCTGCGTTTTCGATTTAGCGGTGACCCTAGCTTATCGCGTGCCGATATTGGCAATATGTTGAAACAATTAAAGCGGTTAGGGATAAACAAGATAAAGGGCAATCTGCTGCTTAATCAGGGCCACTTTAGTGGTTATCAATGGAGTGAGGGGCAGGCGTGGAATGATCTCGGCGTCTGTTACAGCGCTCCGGCCAGTGCCATTATTGTCAATAAAAACTGTGTGCTAGGTAACTTAAGCGGCAATGCGGAGCATGCCGGGAAGGCCAGAGTATTTATTCCCAGCTATGAGCCCCTTAGCATCAGCAGTGATGTCTCAGTGGTTACTCAGCAGCAGCGCAGGGAGCAGTTTTGTGCCCTTAATTTAACCCGCAACAGCCATAACAACTACCATCTGTGGGGCTGCATGGTGGCGCGCAAGCAGCCGCTGGCGCTGGCTTTTGCCGTCAATGATCCCTTTGCCTATGCGCAGCAGATAATCGCCGCTGAATTGGCCAGTCTGAATATCAGCTTAAGCGGAAAAATCATACTTGATAACAGTTATGCGCCTGCTGAGCATGTGTTAGTCAGCCATCAATCTCCTCTATTGGATGAACTGTTACGCATTATGATGAAGGAGTCGGATAATTTAATTGCCGACAGCCTGTTTAAAACATTAGGCGGCGCGTATTTTCAGCGCCCTGGTAACTTTAGCAACGGCGCCCGGGCGGTTAAATTGGTCCTGAACAAGCACGGCATCAATCTGGAAAATGCCTATTTAGCCGATGGCTCCGGACTATCCCGGCATAATTTAATGAGTGCTGAACTGTTGATGGCTGTGCTCAGCTATGTCTATAAAAATGATCCGCAATTAAAGTTATTATCCAGTTTTGCCGTGGCTGGAGTCGACGGCACATTAAAACATTATCGCGCGATGCACGGCGAATTATTTACCGGTAGGGTGATAGCCAAAACAGGCTCAATGAAAGGTGTAAGTAACCTTTTGGGAGTGGCGAGCAGCAGCCAGGGCGAGCGTCTTTTTGTGCTCATTGTCAATGCCTATAATCTGCCCGCGACTTCCGCTTCCGGAGCAGAAAAAGCCAATAAATATCTTTTCCAGCAGGCTTTTTTTAAAAACCTGCTGGAGGGGTAGATTAAAAAGGTATCAAGCCCAGGCTTTACTGCTTAATGGGAAACCAGTTTTCAGGTCTGCCGCGGTTAAATAAAACCACACCCGTCGCATGCTCCTGTTTATTGACCGTTGGCAAATCCCGGCTGTGAATCGGGTAGCTGATGCCGTCAAAATCAAGCCGGTAGCTTTCGCTGTTGTTTTCTATCAGCAGGCTCTGCCAGGAATAGTGCTGCGCTTTCGCCAAAGTGATGGGCGCATTGACGCGAGAGATGCGACTTAAGAAACGGTAACCACTGTTGCGCCCCTCAAAAATAAGCATTTCACAGCCATTGCTCGAGCACCAGTCGAGCAGCACAATCGCCTCTTTCATTCCGTCACCGTTAAGATCAAAGGTCACTGAGTTAAATTTAGTATTGCTCGGATCAGTGCGGTGAATTTTAAAGTATTGCGCGACCGCTTTTTGCACTTCAATATCCACCTCTGCTGGCGGCGCAATCAGTTGCGCTGCCAGTATCCTTGTACTGCTTGTCTGTGTTGCTGTTGCCATCCCCTCCTTGGCACTCATCTTATTAAATACTAAACCTGGCGGAGCAAAATCCGTGACTATATTATTTTGATTGATTTGCTGAGCGCTGAGCGCCAGCCCCTGGCGCTGGAAGACAAGCTCCTCGCGAATCCTTTTATTCTCCTGTCGAGTTAACATAACAACCACCCGCTCCGGCGAGTTGCTTTTCCAGAAGCCTGTTTTAAGCAGGTTTTTTCCTTCGCTCTGTTCGCTGTATGTCACGCTGTTGTCTGCGTTTAAGGTCAGGTTGGCAACCTTAGCGGCGGTTTGACTTAAGTAATAACCGCTAAATTTCTGGTCCAGAGCCGGCCAGCCCAATTCGCCGCAGCCGTGCAGTTTTCCCCAGATAGAATCTAAAGTTGCAGTATAGCCCCAGTACTGGTTATTTTTTACGTTATAGCAATGCTCGGGCTCAATCACTAAATCCAGGCGCTCTTCCTGTTTATTAATGCTTTTCACGCTATTTTTTTGCGTGGTTTGAAAGTTCGTTTTTTCTATCTGATAGACTTGATTGCGCGCTTTGGTGGCAAAAAACAGCTTTTGACCATCAATATTGAGACGCCAATAAGGCTCCTCGCCTTGTGCTTTAAAGCGAAAACTGTCAACAGGCTTGGCACACTGCAGAGATGTTTTCGCGGGGGCCATATGATGGACACGATCAATGCGCATCAACACTTCAGCGTCACTGTCCTGGCGCTTGGGAAAGGTGATTTCGCCGGTAAATTCGATATACACGGGGGCTGGCTCTGTGCTCGCCAGCTGTTGATAGATAGTAGCCAGCGTCGCCTTGGCAGGCACGGGAAATACCTGCTCTGTTTCACATCGGGTGAAATAAGCTTTATTATGCTGCAGGAATAAAAATCCTCGGAAATTGTTATCGAGAATGCTGGCAAACTCTTGTTTGTTAAGCGGTGCGGGTTGTATTTCCTTTACCGGGGGAGGGGTGGAGCTGCAGGCAACAACTAAAAAAAGGGGAACGCTTAATAATAGATGAGATAGACGCATAAAATGACCTTATTTAAGCACTATTAAGTAGGCAGATAACGAGTTTATTGATTGCAGTATATAGCCATTTGCTTTCAATATATTGATTTGACTCCTTGAAATTGAACGGCTATAACAATATTTTTTGATTTCACTCTCTGCAGGCTGAGCCTGTCAGGCTTGCGCGGCCGTTTCTTTACTCTCTTCCAGCAAAATACTGATTAAACCTTCCCGCAGGGCGCCTTTTGAGCGTTGTAGCCTGCTGATATCTAGGCTTTCAAAAAGCGCGATCAGTATTGCCAGACCGCTGGCAAAAACCGGGACGCGAGAAGGGAGCAGACCTTCTACTTTCAGCGAGTTAATGTTTGTGCAATTGATACATTGCTGTTTAATGGTATGCAGTAGAGCCAGTGTCAGCTCTGCCGTTATCTGCTGTTTCTCGTTAATCTCCTGGGTGGCCTGAATGGTGCCGGAAGCGCCCATCGCCAGGCTCCAGCCGAGCTGCTTATAATTATTCAGATGTGGCTTGATCACTTCCTTTGCGGCATGGATCGCGGCATTAAAATTATGATCATTCAGTTGTTGATCGGCAAAGTATCTATGCAGCCAGGTAACACAGCCCATATGCAGGCTTTCAGCGAGGAAGATGTTTTTTCCTGCGCCTATGATCAGCTCGGTACTGGCGCCGCCAATATCAATGACCAGCAGTTGTTCTGCTATCTGCTCGGTAAAGGCAACACCGCGATAAATCGTTTCTGCTTCTTCAATGCCGGAAATCAGTTTAATAGGGTGGCCGAGAATGCTTTCGGCGCGTTCAATAAATAACGCTTTGTTGTTCGCCAGGCGCAGTGCCGCTGTTGCCGTCACCAGTACTTTGGCGGGCTGCAGCACGGCTAATTGTTCGCGGAATTGTTGCAGACAGGCCCAACCGCGCGCCATGGTGGCCTGGGTTAAGTTGTGTTGTGCATCTAACCCGCCGGCAAGCCGGACTTTTTGTTTGTTTTTGGAAAACACACTAAAACTATTACCGCTTTTGGTTACGGTAAGCATATGGAAACTGTTGGAGCCAAGATCGATAATAGTATAGTGATTTTTTTTCATTTAGTTAACGCTTGTGATTACGGTGATAATTATCTTTACGGTTATTTGAATGTGCTTTGTACTTAGTGACTTTCATTACCGGCAATGACTCAATAAGGGCATCCTTATCATATTCACTGACAGGAATCGGATGCTTAATATACTCTTCAATGGCCGGCAGGTTAAACACATATTTTTCACAGGCCAGGCTTATCGCCAGCCCTTTTTCTCCGGCACGGCCGGTTCGCCCGATGCGGTGTACATAGTCTTCGCAATCATCCGGCAGATCGAAATTAAATACGTGTGATACCTTAGGAATATGCAGGCCACGTGCGGCCACATCGGTTGCCACAAGAATATCAATCGAGCCCTGGGTAAACTGCTCTAAAATTTTCAGGCGTTTGTTTTGCGGCACGTCACCGGTTAACAGACCGGCACGTAAATCATCCCCGGCGAGATAACCCCAGACTTTTTCACAGGTATGTTTAGTGTTGGCAAAAACGATCGCTTTTTCCGGCCACTCATCTTCGATCAGGGTTAATAAAAGGCGCATTTTGTCTTCATTGGAAGGGTAAAAAAGCTCTTCGGTAATATTGGCTGAAGTCATGACCTCGGGTTCAATCTGAATATGTTCAGGGTCATTCATATGTTCAAAGGCAAGCTCCTGCACCTTATGTGACAGGGTTGCGGAGAATAACATGTTTAAACGCTCACTGGCGGCGGGCATGCGTCGGAACAGATAACGGATATCTTTAATAAAGCCGAGATCAAACATACGATCCGCTTCATCGAGCACCACGCTCTGTATTG
>JBFGZH010000069.1:0-10867 GCA_041586895.1 Psychromonas sp.
TAACTGCGGCAGTGTCTGGCTAAAGCCGATAACAGAAGCAATAAACAGGGTCGCACTGCAGCCGATAAATGCCACCGTCAGCTCTAAAACCACAAAGCCCAGAAAAGCATCTTTGACTTTTTTAGCGGCAAAGGCACCTAAACCCATAGAGACAATCATAATGCCGATAATGGCATAAATAACAGTTTCCATACTGCCGAGAATGCGCGCAGAATAATGCGAAAGAAGGTACTCATAAATCAATCCGCAACACGCCAGGGTTGCCATAATGAGTATCAGCAGGCTGTCATCAAGCAGCAGTTTTATTTTTTTAGGATCGTTCATCATATCTACCGGATAAGAAAAAGGTCATCTCTGTGATGACCTTGCTCGCTGTGACTGAACGGACAATCAAGTCATCAACGCCATTAACAATAACGCAATCGAAAATGAAGTCGCTAATTCAATGGTCGCAATACCGATATTCTGTTGATCCTCCACCTCTTCACGGCGATTAATTCCCCATAAGACGATATGCTTGGCCAGCATGGTCAGCAGGGTTAATGCCAGCATCAACAGCACACTCATAATTGCCCACTGGCTGATGCCGACCCATAATTCCTGAGGGTTATATTCAATAAAGTAACTGGCAGCGGTCACCGACATAGCCGTTGAAATCAGATGGCCACAATAACGAATGGCCAGAGCAATCTGCCCCGCTTCCAGGGTTGCCTGAAAGGTCACGCCACTATTACGGGCATATCGCCATTCAAAAATACGCGTGATAATAACCAACATGATTTGCGAAACAATCCAGGCGCAGAATAAGGCAATAAAAGTCTGCACAGCTATGCCTTCAACCCAAATCAGAGCGGCTCGAACAACAATCGCAGTGGCGATAACGGAAGCGGCATCGACAATACCGACCGAGTTATTGCGCTGCAATATCATCTGGTGCTTATTTAACTCCTGCAGAGCAAATTTATCGTGAATATAACGACCTGCTTTAATTAATAATAAACCGGCAAAACCGTAAACAAACATGCCGGTTAGCTCGATCAGATAAGAGCCGGCCAGCTCGCCGGTAATGGCACCACTCAATGCAATCCCCATCGCAGCTACACCGCCGGCCATGCTGATACCATAGGCAAAATTATCTTTTTGCGACAGCTCATCGGTAGTATTAACCTTACCAATAATGCCCATGGTAAAGCGGATTCCGCCTAATAAAATAATTGCCACTGCCATATCAATAAGTAAATAGCCAAAAAGTGAGCCATTTTGGGCTAACGATGTTATTAATTCATTCATATTATTACCTTATTTTCCGCGGCTGATGCCACGGGAAGTCGTGGAGTTACTATTTCTAAAACTGCTTGCTGATTTTGTCTTTGAGAAACTTGATTTACCGGCAAAAGGCGCGGCTTTTTGTGCCTGCCTGCTGGAGCTGGACATACGGCTGGCACCGGTTTTCGGTTTGGCATAAGGGCTTCTAAAGCCGCCTTTATTGGCAAACTGCTTCTTCGTTTTTGCCGCTAAATCATTCTGTTTTTTGGCCTGCTGCGGAGAAGTGTAACGGTTACGGCCATAATCATGATAATAACTGTAATCACGACGCGCAGACCAGCGGTCATAATAAACAGGTCGCGGAGACAATGCAGAAAACAGCGCATACATGCCGTACCATTCCCAGAACGACATGCCGCTGCTGTTGGTTTGCCACTGTCCGTAATTAGGATTGCCGACCAGCTGACTGCCTGCTCCGGTATCTTCAGCATTATTCGCCTGCAGACTGCTCTGCTTGCTGATAGCATTGACGCGCGCCAGCTTGCCATTGGACATATCGGCAATCACATTGATCGGATCAGAGAGCGCATCATTAAATAGATTCGGATCGGAGGCGGCAATCAGATTTTCCGTTTCATAGAGCTGCGCTTCAATATCCCCTAGTACCTGAGGCTGCTCCTTCACTGTTTTTAAGCGCTGCAGCAAGCTCTGAAACATCGGACCATCACGGTCGGCATCGCGACTTAACTGCTGCAATAGCGGTTTAAGCTCAGGTTTATCCCGGGCAAGCAATGCCGCATATTCACGCAGGATGACCGCATTGCGCAGCGACTTCGCCTGTAGATTAGCGCCCAAATTGTCAATCAGATATTCTGCACTTTGAATATTGCTCTTGAGCCGCTCTTCACGCTCATCGCTACACCCAATCACTAACAAGCTTAAGCACAACAGAAGTAACAGTTTAATTTTCATTACTTTCCCTAATTTGATAAATAATCAATAACACGTTGTAGATCAGCGCTGGTATCCACACCGGCCGGCGGCACAGTACAAGCTTCCTGAACATGAATCTTAAAACCATGCCACAACACGCGCAGCTGCTCAAGCTTTTCAATTAATTCCAATGGAGAAACGGAGAGCTGCGCATACTGGGCAAGAAAACTGACACGGTAAGCATAGATACCTATATGGCGTTGTAAGTATTGACTATCAACACAACCTTTTGTTTGGTTTTCCACGGTGAAATTATCGCGATTCCAGGGAATAGTGGCACGACTGAAATACAGTGCCATATCATTTTTATCGCTTACCACCTTAACCGCATTAGCATTAAACACATCGGCGAAGTCATTAATCGGCGCGCTTAATGTTGCCACACTGGCAGTGCTGTTATTATGCAGATTGGTGGCTACCTGGCTAATAACAGCAGGTGGAATAAGCGGCTCATCGCCCTGCACATTAACAATGATTTCATCACTGGCAAACTGGTACTTTTGGCAAACTTCCGCTAAACGATCCGTGCCTGACTCATGATCCTTAGCCGTCATGCACACTTCAATATCTTTAACCTTCTCCAGCGCGCTGGCAATACGCTGATCATCCGTTGCCACTATGACCTGTTTGGCGCCACTTTTTAGCGCCTGCTCGGCAACACGCTCAATCATGGTCTTACCGAGAATATCAGCAAGGGGTTTAGCCGGCAGGCGGGTTGACTGATAACGGGCAGGGATCACCACAATAAAAGACATTAGTAAATTTCCTCATCAACTGCGATACGGCGTGCACGCGACTGCAGTAAAGCAGGAATGCCATCAACAACCGGATAAGCAAGGTGATCAAATTTACAGATAAGCTCGTTGGTCTCTCTATTAAAGGCTAATTTCCCTTTACAAACCGGGCAGGCAATAATATCGAGCAATTTAATATCTATCATTTTATCTCCTTAATTTTCTTGAGTAACTGTTTTTCAAAAGCGCTCGGTAACTGCGCAGAAATAGGCAGGTACCACCAGTTTTCCTGTGCAAATGCGGTACATTTCACGGCGTCCTTTTCTGTCATCAGTAACGGCAGCTGTTTATCAAACTGGCGAAAATCATCGCCAGTAAAAGGATGATGGTCGGCAAAGGCCAGCGTTTTTCTTAAGACAAACTGCTGTTTCTCCAGGGTATCAAAGAAACGCTGCGGATAACCTATTGCAGCGCAGGCATTCACCTCGCTATGTGCCGGTAGTTGTCGCGCTTGACCATCAACGCTTAAACACACTCCGGGCACCAGTGACATAGTAAACTCACCCGCCTGCTGCGCACCATTATTGATAATAAAGTCGACCTCTTGTAAGCGCGACAACGGCTCTCTTAACGGCCCCATCGGCATTAAGTGCTGATTGCCAAAACGCCGTTTACCGTCAACCACGGCAATCTCGATATCACGCTGCAGCGCATAATGCTGCAGTCCGTCATCGGTCACTATAATATCGGCCAGCCCATGGTCCGTTAAGTAATCAGCGGCACGGCTGCGCAGCGGATCAACCACCACCGGAATCCCCAGACGTTTAAAAATCATCACCGGCTCATCACCGGCTTCTTTTCCGGATGTCCCATTGTCAAGCAGCAGCGGATAACGGTCACTTTTTCCGCCATAACCGCGACTGATAATCCCGGGTTGGTAGCCCTGTTTAATTAAAAACTCACATAACCAGATAACAAAGGGCGTTTTGCCATTGCCGCCAACGGAAATATTACCGACAACAATCACCGGCAGCCTGTTTTTAGTGCTTTTCAGCAGCCCCTTTTTATAGAGCAGACGTCGAATGAATGCGCTGGCGGCAAATAACAGTGACAAGGGATATAAAAGCCAGCTCCACCAGCGTGTTCTCTGATACCAAAAACGCATTACAACTCTCCAGCCGCTTGCATCTTACTGAGGCTATGATAAACGCCTTGTTTTTCCAGCAGCTCGGCATGCGTGCCGGATTCAACCACTTTCCCTGCATCAATCACTAATATCTGATCGGCATTTTCAATGGTGGACAGACGATGGGCAATCACAATCGAGGTGCGGTTTTTCTGCAGCTCATCCAGTGCGCCCTGAATATGACGTTCCGACTCCGTATCCAGCGCCGATGTCGCTTCATCTAAAATCAAAATAGGGGCATCACGCAGCAGTGCTCGGGCAATCGCCAAACGCTGACGCTGCCCTCCCGAAAGCATAGCGCCATTTTCACCGATAATAGTATCCAGCCCTTCCGGGAAACGCTCAATAAACTCCATCGCATGTGCCGTTTGCGCCGCTTTTATTATCTCTTCGCGGCTATATCGGCCTTCACTGGCATAAGCAATATTATTGGCAATGCTGTCATTAAAGAGATGTACATTTTGCGAGACGACAGCCACTTGCCGGCGTAATGACGCCAGGGTGTAATCCTCAATATTCACGCCATCTAAGGTTATCTCGCCACTGTCGATATCGTAAAAACGGGTCAACAGATTGGCAATGGTCGACTTACCACTGCCGGAGCGTCCAACCAGCGCAACAGTTTGCCCCGCTTTAACCTTGAAACTGACATTATTTAAGGCCGGTTTTTCCGCTGTCGGGTAACTAAAAACCACCTGATTTAATGCAATATCACCTTTTACCCGCTGCGCTTGATAACTGCCTTGATCTTTTGCCGGCGTGATATCGAGAATATTAAACAAGCTCTGGCTCGCGGCAATACCGCGCTGAATTTCATTATTCACCTGAGTCACCGACTTGATCGGCTTCATCAGCATCATCATGGAGGTAATGATCACCGTAAAAGTACCGGGTGTGAGGGTGTCCATGATTTCCGGGAAAGTCGCCAGGTAAAGCACCAGCGCCAGCGCCAGCGAAGCCAGGCTTTGAATCGCCGGTACACTGATCGCCGATGCACTGGTCATCTTCATATTCTGCGAACGTACTGAATTGCTTACCGCAGCAAATTTTTTACGTTCGACATCCTGGCCGCCAAACATTAACACTTCTTTATGGCCTTTGAGCATCTGCTCCGATGACGTGGTCACCGAGCCCATTGCATTTTGCAGGTTTTTACCGATTTTGCGAAAACGCTTACTGACGACACTGATGGCAATACCCACCACAGGTGCGACAATAAAAAACACTAATGACAGCTGCCAGCTTTGAAAAAACATCATCACAACCAGCGCGACAACCGTCGCTCCTTCACGAAAAATCTTAATCAGCGCATTACTGGCGGCATTCGATACCTGGCTGGCATCATAGGTTATCTTGGAAAGCAGATCCCCGGTATTGGTTTTATCAAAAAAGCTGATTGGCAGGGCCATCAGGTGGTTAAACAGCTGGCGCTGCAGTTTCATAACCACATGATTGCCCACCCAGGCCATGCAATAAGAACTTAAAAAGGCGGCTACTCCTCGAGCAGCAACAATCAAAATGACAAAAAACGGCATAAAGGTTAAAACACTGGGATCATTACCCGTTAGCCCTTTATCCATCAAGGGTTTAATGGAATAGACAAAGGTCGCATCAACTGCCGCATAACCCAGCATGCCGATGATTGCGCCAACCAGGCCTAATTTAAATTCTTTAACGTAGCTGGCTAAACGTTTAAATATTAACCAGCTGTCATTTTCATTGTTTTTCATCAATGCACCCAATGATTAACTTTACAGATAGATTCAAACCTTCACTCTGTCGATGCAGAGAGGGCTTGAGTAGAAAAAGAGTGATGATACCAATAAGCAGCAAGATTCGCTCGATATGTTTGCATCTTAATTTGTCCTTTTGTTATTGTAAAACGGATAAATCCACTTATTCCGCTGTTTACCATACTAACAGACTGATTTTTATAGCGTAACTTAACTTCATCGGCAGGAAATCGCCAATGATTCATAAACCCGGCACTAAATATGACCCATTGCGGGGAAACCGCTGCAATAAAGGCTTCACTGGATGAGTGTTTGCTGCCATGATGGGGAGCAAATAACAGTTCACTGGCCAGCTTCCGGCCCTGTTTGGCTATCAGCAGCGCCTCCTGTTTTTTATCTATATCGCCGGTCAATAACAGCGTCTGCTGGCCATCACTGATGCGCAGTACACAGGAATTATTATTGTTATTTTTACTTACTGCAAAGGGCGCTAACACTTCTACCCTCAGTGCTCCCAGAGACCAGCGCTGACCTGCTTTGCAGCGCGGATAAGTGACGCCATCACTATTCTGATGCAGCAGAGGCTCGCCCAGTATTACCCGTTTGGCAGCAATATTTTCCATTATCACTGCAAAACCGCCGGCATGATCAATATCACTGTGACTAATCACCAGGTAATCCAGGCGCGTAACGCCAAGCGACTGTAAATAAGGCACAATTTCTGCTTCAGCCGTCGTAAAACCGGAAGGGTAACGCGGACCGCTATCATACAGCAAAGTCTGCCCTTGGCTTCTAATGAGCACCGCCAGCCCCTGACCGACATCCAGCGCTTCCACAAACCAGGCCTCAGCGGCTTTATTTTCCCTTTCCCAGAGTGCAACGCCCGCCAGCAGCAGTGCCATCGCAGCAAACAATAGACTCGCTTTGCGGTTGCTGCTCGCTTGGCAATAAAGAATAAAAACGACCAGACTCAAACTGATCAACAGCATGATAACTTGGCAGGCTGTGCTGGAATAAATACGGTAAGCCCCTTCCCCGCCGGCAAAAACAGCAAAAAAGCCACTGATCATATAATCTGCAGCAGCAAGAAATAGTGCTGCCAGTGCCGGTGCAAACAAAGACAGCAGGCAGCCCGTTAAAATTAAAGGGATAACCAGCAAGGAAAAGAGCGGCACGGCAATAAAATTAATCAGCGGCGATAACCAGCTAAAGGCAGCAAAATGGACTAACTGCAGCGGCAACATTAATAACGTTAGCGAGACTTGAATAAGTAAAAGAAACTTAAGGTACTCCTTAATGCCTGAGCAGTGGCTTACCTTTTCCGGACTGCTGTGGCGCAGGCTAATACTCGGAAAACGCCATAATATGGTTAAAATAATGGCAATGGCAGAAAACGACAACCACAAGCTGACACTCAGCACCGCTAACGGATCCCATAATAAAATAACAAACAGCGTTACAGTGAGCAGATCCAACAGGGCACATTTACGCTTCATTGATAAAACCACTACCGCAAACAGCAGCATTAAGAAAGCGCGCTGCGTAGGCAGGGAAAAACCGGCAAGATAAGCGTAGCAAAACGCGGCAAGCAGTGCCGTCAGATTGATAAAACGCCAGGAGGACCAGCCGAGATAGGATTTCGGACAAAAACGATTTACCACAGGCTGTAACAACAGATAGGCAAAAGAAAAAAGAAGACCGATATGCAGACCGGAGATGGCAAACAGATGGGAGATAGCTAATTGTTGAATTCGCTCCTTTTTATCTAGACTAATGAGTGTCTTATCGGCAAAGGACAGCGCAAGAATAATCCCCTGATTATCTAAAGGCATGGATAAGGCGTGTACTTTCTGATAAAAATAGGCTCGCCAGGAGATTTGCGGAGAAACTTCACCTAAGTGCGCTTTAATATTGGCCTGATAAGCTATATGTTCAGAAAAACGCCACCTCTGACGATCAAAGCCAGCCGGATTAGCACGACCGTAGACAGGCTTAAAACGTACCATAAAGCGATGTTTCTGCCCTGCTTGAACACTTAATGCCGGTCTGTACCAGCGCATCTCTATCTGCGGAGAATAATTTAACTGATTGCCATCAAGTTCAATTAACTTAGCGGTAAAATAACCTTTATTTTTCTGGTTTATTAATGAATTTACTTGCACAATAACGTTATGATTTTCTCCGTCAACAACGGCTTGCAGAGCAGTCGCATTGGCAAAGGCTAGGTTGCCGTAAGGCGCAGCTATTGGCAGGCTTCCCGTTAAGGTCAGGTGGGCATACAATGTGCAATAAACAACAACCACGGGAATAACGGCTAACAGCCGTACTCCCGGTAAGACAGATAAAAACAAAGCGAACAGCAGGCAGTGCAAAACACTGCTAATATTTAGTAACTGCGGCCAAAATAGCGTCGAGATAAAAACAGTAATTGCCAGCCATAACAGAATGCGCATTATTATCCGAATTTATTAACCATAAACCTTAATTATATGCCCAAAAAATTTATTAAACGTTTTTCACCCAACCCTGAGACATTAAAAGCTCATCCGCATCTTAAACACTTTGGTGAAACCCTGCATAACCCTAATTTATGGCACTTAAACCGCCGCAGTGCGGCTGGTGCTGTTGCTGTCGGCCTGTTTTGCGCATGGATGCCGATCCCCTTTCAAATGCTGCTAGCTGCAGTCCTCGCCATATTTTTTACCGTCAATCTGCCGTTATCTGTGGCCTTAGTATGGATTTCCAACCCCATTACCATGCCGCCATTATTCTATTGTGCTTATCGCTTAGGTGCCTTTATTTTACAAGAGAAAGTGATGGCATTTAAATTTGAACTGTCATTCGCCTGGCTGGAACAAACGCTCGGCACTATTGCCCCTGCGCTACTGCTGGGCAGTTTTATTCTTGGTCTGCTCTCTGCATTTTTTGGCTATTTTTTATTTCGTGCTTTTTGGCGTTTTACCGTTTCGAAAAGGTGGCTGCGGCGCAGGGGAAGATAATAGCGTCAGGCAGCCGGCAATCACAGGACAGCGGAAAACGGAAAGGCTGAGTCTAGCCAGGATACATTGCTGGGTACCGAGAAACGGCCATTGCAGCACCCATCAAAACTGCGATTTAACTTGCTAAGCCGGCAAATCGCAGCTATTTTTCTGTCAATACAGGCGCTTACCTTGGCGTAAGCGTGCACTCGCTTTTAGGTAAAGCGACATTCACTTCCAGTACGGAAATATCATCTTCAGCTTTATCTGAAAACTCACATTTCACATCATCACTGGAAATATCCATATATTTACGGATCACAGTAACAATCTCCTGCTGCATTTCAGCCAGATAAGAAGGTCTGACTGCACAGGAATGCTCATGTGCGACAATAATTTGTAAACGATCTTTGGCTAGCTTGGCACTGCCTTTTTGAGATTTTTCCTGTCTAAAGTATTGTAGTAGTCCCATTCTAACCTCCAAATATACGGCTTAAAAAGCCTTTCTTTTCACAGGTAATAAAACGAAACTCGCGCTCTATCCCTAATAAACGATCCACCGTATCCTGGTAGGCCTGGCCGGCAGCAGATTCAGGATTTAAAATAATCGGCTCACCCAGGTTAGATGCATGTAATACATCTTGAGATTCAGGGATCACGCCGAGCAGATCGATACCTAACAGATCATCGATATCCTCAATACTTAACATCTCCTCTCTTTCAACACGCTCCGGATTATAACGGGTTATCAGCAGATGCACTTTCACTGGCGTGAGTTGTTGCTCCGCACGATGGGATTTGCTGGACAGCATACCGGTAATGCGATCGGAATCACGCACGGAAGAAACTTCCGGATTAGTGGTGACCACAGCTTCATCGGCAAAATACAGTGCCATCATCGCGCCTTGCTCGATACCCGCGGGTGAATCACAGATGATATATTCAAAGCCATCTGCTTTCAGATCGGTAATAACTTTTTCTACGCCCTCTTTGGTTAGAGCATCTTTATTTCTGGTCTGCGAAGCCGGCATGATATAAAGGTCAGTAACACGCTTGTCTTTAACCAATGCCTGCTGCAGATTGGCTTCACCATTAATAACATTAATCAGATCATAAACAACACGGCGCTCACAACCCATAATTAAATCCAGGTTACGCAAACCGATATCAAAATCGATAATTACAGTTTTTGCGCCTGTCATTGCCAGGCCGGTACCAATTGCTGCACTACTTGTTGTTTTACCGACACCACCTTTACCTGATGTTACAACAATTACTTTTGCCATTATTATTCCTTAACTTAATTAACTTAAACTTTACTTAAAGCAGCCAATACAATCTGTTCATTCTGTAGTGAAACAATGCAGCTTTTACCCAGGAAATCAGCAGATAAATCATCACTTAGTTTATAGACCCCGGCAATAGACACGAGCTCCGGTGTCAGTGATTGACAGAATATTGCTGTATTTTTTTCACCCATGGCACCTGCCAGCGCCTTGCCGCGTAGTGCCCCGTAAATATGTATATTACCATCAGCAATCACCTCAGCACCGGCACCAACATCACCATTGATAACCAGATCCCCCTCTTTAGCATAAATTTGCTGCCCGGATCGCACCCGCCCGGTATAAATTTTGCTTTTCAGTTCGCTAGTGGTCTGCGCTTCTGTATTGAGGGCTGTCGTTTCTATCTGTACTTCAGCCTCAGGGGGGAGCTGTTCGACTTGCGCTTCTGCTTTCCGCGCATGACGTTTTGAACTTTTTAAGATTGCTATTTTAAGATCTTTTACTTGCTCTTTTTGTGATAAAGATAACGCTCCAGTAACGCCCAGCAAAATAAACCCTTGTTCACTGACAATCTGCCTGAGTTTTGAGAAATCTATCGCCAGGGAGTCATCTTCTATATTAACGACAATTGGTGCATCGGTGAAAAATTCAGGCGCAGCCATCCTTTTTTTCTGCAGTTCATCAGAAAACA
>JBFGZH010000070.1:0-10741 GCA_041586895.1 Psychromonas sp.
AAGCCATGTAGTCAACGTCGATTAAGTCATTGATTGCAACAACTTGAACATCATCACGTTCACAAGATGCACGGAATACGAAACGGCCGATACGACCGAAGCCGTTAATACCTACTTTAATTGTCATTTTTTATTTCCTTTATGGATGGTTTAATTAAAAATTTTTCATCATTATAAGTGTCAAAATTACCTATAACTTGATGTTAGTCAAATTAATCAGTTTGAATAAGCAATTATTGTTCGCCTGCTTAAAAACAATACAATTCCTTGTAATTAAATTACTGCGTTATTTTGTATTATTTTTCTTTGAAAAGAAAGTAAAACAGCAAGTTAATTAATAGTCAGATTATGCAATAACTACCTAATGTAAGAAGCAGAGCATTAATGATAAAGCAGGAATAATACTTAAAAGTTCTTGAATTCTCAAATTTATAAATGCGATTAGCATCGGCAAATGATTTTATGTTTATCAGTTTTGCCGTATAGCTCGCAAGCTTGCTTGCGAGCAACGAGCAGAGCCTCTTCTTGAGTGAAGGGGCGATTAGGCGATGATGGTCGTTAATGTATGTGCTTCTCCTGCTGCTACATTCTGCCCTTCCGGGCACGTAATTGCAGATTCGACACAAAGCATGGTTTGATAGCCGTCATCCGGCATATCTGCAAAAGCTTGTGCGCCAGCAATCCATGGATTCCAGACAACCTCTGAGTCGTTACCGGTATTTGCTATCGTTAATTGGCGTTTAAAGCCACTATCGTCAAGCACGATAGCTTGGCTTGCTTTTTGGTAAATCGAGTCAATTGGCTTGTCTATTAATAGTGTGCCGTCTCCCGTTTCAGGCTGACCTGCATTTAATGAGTCTGTGTAGTGCTTATTTAAACCTGAGAGCTGGCAGGATTGCGGTGCGCTGATATTGAGGTAAGTATGTAAAGCGCCACGGTAAGAAAATGCCTCTGCTCCGGTATTTTTAGTGATCAATTCTAATTTCACTGTGTTGGTCAATGTGGCTTTTAAAACCACTTCAAACTGGTAAGGCCAAATTTTACGTGTTTCTTCGCTATCTGTTAATGACAGCTCAAGCTCTACGCCAGCGCTTAATTCAACGATGTTTTTAACAGACCATTTGCTGGTTCGCGCAAAACCATGACTTGGTAAATTTTTACCTAATGTTGTGCCTGCCGCCCCGAACCAAGGCCAACAAACTGGTACGCCGCCGCGAATTGCTTTTTGTTTATTAAAGGTGGCTGTTTTACTTAACCAGATAATGGGCGCTTGTTCTTTTAATTGAAAGTGTAATAAGTGTGCACCATGCAGGGTGAAAGCAGCATCGAAGTGCGGGTGTTCAATAATTAAAAACTCAAAACCGTTAGCATCGACTTGAAGGCTGACAGAATCAGATAGGTTATTTTTTTTCTGTAAAGAGAGGTGGGAAATCATGCAAAACTCCTGAAGATAGGGGATAAAAAATTTTTTTTATGGTGACTATTTGTTCACAAAAGGGCAGAATGTCAAAATAATTTTACATAAAAAAGCACTCAGCGCAACGAATCCCAGTAATTAAGTGTGCCAAATAGTAAAAATTAAGTGATATTGTAGAATTAATATCTAAAAAATGTGACGGCAATAAATTTATTGCGCATAAATACATGATATAAATAGCGATAACGCCAAACAGAGCGGTTGTAGTAGCAGAAGCTTTTCAAGCTTAATGTATTGATTAAATAGTATAAGCTGAGCTTGCAGTATTTGAGAAAAAAGGAATTATATGACCAGTTCTGTTTTAGAGACCTTCATGGAATTAAAAGGGATTAACCCATATTTTGTTGATGCGTGGGGAAATCCAACGAAAGTCTCAGATGAGAATATACGAAATTTACTTAGCAGAATGGGCTTCGATGCGACGGATGATTCGGCTTTAATTGAGCACTATTTTGAGCAAGAAAAAAAACATTGGTTATCGCCATTGTCTCCTGTTTCTGTTTTCCAGAAAGACGCCCCTTATATAGTTGATGTTCGTCTGCCGATTGATTTTGCAGCTGAGTTATTGGTTTACAAAGTCACATTAGAAGACGGCAGTGAGCGTAAAATAACCCTTGTCGCCACCGGGTTTCCGTTAGTAGCAACGACAAATATTTCCGATATAGAGTTTCATTGTTACCAGGTAGAGTTAAATATTGACCTGCCTATGGGCTACCATTCTCTGTCGGTTTATGATCCGGCTATTGATGAAGCATTAGCAACGATGTCACTGATTGTGACGCCGTCACGTTGTTATATTCCAGAGAGCATAGCTCGAGGAGCAAAAATATGGGGGGCGAGCGTTCAGCTTTATTGTGTGAAAAGTGAATCGAATTGGGGAATGGGGGATTTTACTGATCTTAAAACCTTACTGGTGAAAACAAAAGAAAATGGAGGCGATTTTATCGGTTTAAACCCGATACATGCGCTATCGCCATCTCAGCCTAAGAAAGCTAGTCCATATAGTCCTTCCTCAAGAAAATGGCTGAATGTTTTATATACGGATATTACCGCTGTCGATGAATTTGCACGTAATAAGGCATTACAAAACAAAATAAACAGCCCCGATTTTAAGCAGCAGTTGGCTGTATTGCGTGGTACAGAGTGGGTTGATTATGAAAAGGTCGCCGCTTTAAAACTGTCATCATTAAGAGCGCTCTTTGCCACACTTAATGATAATACAAGGGAAAGTAAAAAGCGCCTGGCTAAGTTTAATAAATATATCGAGCAGCAAGGTGAATCATTAATGCAGCAAGCCAGTTATGATGCATTAGAAGCACATTTTCTGGCACTCAATGCCAATGCCTGTGGTTGGCAGGCATGGCCTGAAGCCTTCCAGGCATATCAGAGCGAAGCGGTACAAAATTGGATTAAGGATAATCTGCAAGAGGTATTATTCTGGAGTTATACGCAGTGGGTAGCCGAATTACAACTTGAAGAGGCGGATCAATTAGCTAAATCATTGGGCATGACACTAGGTATCTATCGTGATTTAGCCGTTGGCGTGGGCGTAAACAGCTCTGCGGTTTGGGCAAACCGAACACTTTACTGTGAACAGATCAGTATTGGTGCGCCGCCAGATGTGTTAGGTCCGTTAGGTCAAAGTTGGGGGTTACCGCCAATTGCCCCGGACCAATTGCAGGAAACCGCCTACCAAGCCTGTATTGAGTTGTTTCGAGCAAATATGAAGTATTGTGGTGCACTGCGTATTGATCACGTGCTTGGTTTACTGCGTTTATGGTGGGTACCTGATAATGCCGGGCCTGGCGCGGGCGCATATGTCTATTACCAGGTTGAAGATATACTCAATATCCTGGCCTTGGAAAGTGTGCGCAATAAATGTTTAGTCATTGGCGAGGACTTGGGCACGCTCCCCGAAGGGATTGATATTCTACTTAAGGATGCAGGTATTTATTCCTATAAAGTCTTCTTCTTTGAGCGTGCACACGATGGTGGCTATATTGCACCCGAGCATTACGCTGAGCAGGCGATGGCAACACTGTGTACCCATGATATGCCGACCATTAAAGGGTTTTGGAACTGTGAAGATCTGCATTTAGGCCGTGCACTGGGCCTTTATCCGGATCCTCAGGTGTTTGCAGCACTATTAGCAGATCGTGCTGCCTGCAAACAAAGAATATTAGATAGCTTACATGGTTTAGGCAAATTACCGGATACTGTCGGCCGTCATGCTGAGCAGGTGGAAATGGATCAAAGCTTAAACTTTGCCCTGCAAAAACATTTAGCGACTGCTTCATCGGCGTTGCTCAGTTTACAACTGGAAGATTTTTTAGAAATGGACAAACCTGTCAATATTCCTGGAACCAATGAGGAGTACCCGAACTGGCAACGCAAACTATCGCAAAATATTGAACAGCTATTTGCCAATCAGCAGATACAAAGATTACTTGCGGATTTAACACAAGCTCGAAACAGATAAACATTAACCCCAAAACAAGCTGGAATTGTATTATCAGATTGTTTGGATATAAAACGATATTAATAATAAGTTATTGGAACCCTAGCTAATGAGTAAAAAAATAAAAAAAGTCACCACCAAACCAACACCAATAAAAGTAGTGAAAAAACAGCGCTCACTGCATACTGAGCATCTTTCATTAATTGCTTTATTGAAAGCTGCTGAGTTAGATAATCCCTTTGAACGCTTAGGTATTGTAGCGGCTCCTTCCGGAAAAGGTTTTATTCTCCGCGCTTGGCTACCGGATGCTATTGGTGTTGAGCTATATGCATTAGGGGCTGATACTGCAATGGCTCAACTTAATAAAGTTGATGATGCAGGTTTATTTGAAATAGAAGTGGCAGATAAATTCGCTTATGAATTAAATGCTATCTACTCAACGGGAAATCACCGTTTTGTTGACCCCTACCAATTTCATCATGTCGCTTTTGACGGCCTGTCAACACTGCATGAAAAACCAGAAAATGTATATAAAACATTAGGTGCGCAATTAAAAACCGTCACCTGTGAAGGACAGGAAGTAAGCGGTGTACGTTTTATAGTTTATGCACCCAATGCATCCAGTGTCAGTCTGATTTCAGAAGTGAACCACTGGGATGGAAGACGTCAGCCGATGCAGCGCAGCTGGTGTGGTCACTGGGTGATCTTTATTCCCGGCTTAAAAACAGGCTGTAGATATAAATTTGAGTTGAAAGATGGCTTAGGTAATCGTTTACCGCATAAAGCCGATCCGGTTGGCTTTCAGGCGGAGCAATTTCCATCGCATTCATCGATTGTTGTTGACCATGATGCTTACCAATGGAATGACCAGGCCTGGCAGGCATCGCAAAAAGGCGATAAACGCTTTACAGCAATGAGTATCTACGAGGTCCATTTAGGCTCCTGGAAACGTAAGATGGAAAACGGCGTAGAGCGTATGTTAACTTACCGTGAATTAGCGGATGAGCTTATTCCATACCTTGTGGAAATGGGCTATACCCACCTGGAAGTGATGCCGATTTCGGAGTTTCCCTATGATGGTTCCTGGGGATACCAACCGGTTGGACTCTTTGCCGCAACCAGTCGTTTTGGTGATCCTGATGATCTTAAATTCTTTATTGATCAATGTCACCAGGCCGGCATTGGTATTATTGTGGATTGGGTACCGGCACATTTCCCAGCTGACCCGCACGGTTTAGCCAGATTTGACGGTACGCCTTTATATGAGTATGAAGATCCTCGCCGTGGTTGGCATCCGGATTGGAACTCTTATATCTATGACTTTGGCCGTGATAACGTGCGTCAATTCTTAGTGGCCAGCGCTTTAATCTGGCTGGATAAGTTCCATGTCGATGGTTTACGTGTTGATGCTGTTGCTTCTATGCTGTACTGGGATTATTCAAGAGAAGAGGGCGAATGGGTACCTAATGTCGATGGTGGTAACCATAACTATGAAGCCATCAGCCTGTTGAAATGGTTTAATGAGGAAGTATACCGTCAATATCCCAATGCAATGACTATTGCTGAAGAATCGACCGCTTTTGCAGGCGTTTCACGGCCAACCTTCGATGGCGGCTTAGGTTTTGGCTTTAAATGGAATATGGGGTGGATGCACGACACCTTGGATTATATTGAGAAAGATCCTATGTACCGTAAGTACCATCACCATGAAATGAGCTTTGCAATGGTTTACCATTACAATGAAAATTTTGTATTACCTATTTCCCATGATGAAGTTGTCCATGGTAAAGGCAGCATGTTGGGTAAAATGCCAGGCGATGAGTGGCAGGCGGCTGCTAATTTACGTGCTTATATGGGCTTTATGTATGCGCATCCGGGTAAAAAATTAAACTTTATGGGCGCTGAATTTGCACAAAGTAGCGAGTGGAATTACACCACAGGCTTGGATTGGGATCTGCTAGAGTATGATAAACATAAAGGGCAGAAACAGCTTGTTGCCGATCTTAACCATCTGTATAAATCAAATAACGCCTTTTTTGAGGCAGATTACCAGCATGAAGGCTTTGAATGGCTGGATCACAGTGATGGTGAAAATAGTATTTTCTCCTTTATGCGGAAAAACTTAAAGCGTGACAAAAAAGTGATCTGTCTTTCTAACTTTACACCGGTACCGCGTGAAAATTACAATGTGCCTGTTGATGAGCCGGGTGAATATGAAGTTATTTTAAATACCGATAGCCACTACTACTGGGGCAGTAATTTCAATGTTGGTGATACATTAGGTGTTTTTGTTGCCCAGGAAAAACCATGGCAAGGCAAGCCATGTTCGTTTACAATTAATTTACCACCACTGGCAACACTGTATTTACAGAAAAAGGGAAAATAGTTGAGCGAAAAATTACTTGAACTGGATAAGAACAATCATCCTTTTTCTGCATCGCGTGGGCAATTTTTGCCCCTCGGTGCAATTTTAGATAAAGGTGGCTGTCATTTCTCTGTCTATAGCTTAGGCGCATACCGCGTGGAAGTCTGCCTATTCGACAGTAATGAGACAGAGATAGCCAGTTATCCTCTGGAAGTAAAACAAGGGAAAATCTGGAGTATTTTCATTAACCAAGTTAAAGCCGGGCAGTTATACGCGTATCGTGTATTTGGCGATTACCAACCTGAAAACGGCTTATTGTTTAATGCGGAGAATCTATTGATTGATCCTTACGCCAGGGCATTGAATCGCGTTCAACACGCTTTTAGACGCACTAAAACTGAGTCTAATAACACCCAGATTGCAAAGTCTGTGGTCGTTGACGATAGCTTTGATTGGCAGGGGGTGAAGAAACCTAAAGTTTCAGACCATAAGCGTATTCTTTATGAAGTTCATGTAAAAGGCTTTAGCCAGCTCAATAAAAAAATAGCCATCGAAAAACGTGGCAAATACCTCGGATTGTCAGATCCGCAGAGTATTCAACACTATAAGAAATTAGGCATTACCAGTTTACAAATAATGCCTGTTTTCAGCTTTATGAGTGAACCCCGGTTGAAAACCTTAGGCTTGACTAATTATTGGGGGTATAACCCAGTCAATTTTTTTTCGCCTGATTGTCGTTACGCACAATATGATGCCGTTCATGAATTTAAAACTATGGTACGGGAGCTGCATGCCGCCGGTATTGAGGTTATTCTCGATGTGGTTTATAACCATACGGCGGAGTCTAGTGATGATGGTTTGATTTTAAGCTTAAAAGGTTTCGATAACCGTAATTATTTCACCTATGAAAAAGAGATGGCCGGCAATCACCTTAATTACCGCAATTACAGCAACCACTCTGGTTGTGGCAATACGGTTAATGTTAATTATCCATGGACCTTAAAGCTGGTTTTAGATTCATTGCGTTACTGGGTGACAGAGATGCAGGTTGATGGCTTCCGTTTTGATTTAGCGGTGACTCTGGCACGGGAAACCCATGGTTTTGCCCAGCAGAGCGCTTTCTTTAAAGCCGTTATGCAGGACCCTGTACTCAGTCGTGTAAAGCTGATTGCGGAGCCTTGGGATATTGGCCCTGGTGGTTATCGTTTAGGTGGTTTTCCAAATGAATGGCTGGAATGCAATGATCGCTATCGAGACACTATGCGTTCTTTCTGGCGGGGTGATACCGGTAATGTTGCCGAAGTCGCAACGCGCTTATTGGGATCGCGTGATAAGTTCGCTAAACGCTATCGCTCGATTTTAACCAGTGTTAATTATATCTGTTATCACGATGGTTTCACTTTAAATGATCTTGTTACTTATAATGTGCGTAATAATCGCGCTAATGGTGAAGATAACAGGGATGGTCATGGGCATAATTTATCTTCTAATTATGGTTACGAAGGAAAAACCGATAATAAACGCATTAATCAGATCCGCGAACAACAGAAGCGTAATTTAATTACCAGCCTGTTTTTATCACAAGGCACACCGCATTTTTTGGCGGGTGATGAAATGGGGCATACCCAGGATGGTAATAATAATGCCTATTGTCAGGATAACCCGCTAACCTGGTTAAACTGGCAATTAAAAGCTGCGGATAAGCGCTTGTTAAAGTTTACCCGCGAAATCATTAAGCTGCGTCAAGAGTCTAATCTGTTTGCTCATATTTCATTGAGTGATGACTGTATCAGCTCCTGTGATAGTTCAGATCTTGTCAAATGGTACCATCCCGATGGTTATTTAATGGAAGAGATGGACTGGCACGCATCTAATTCGCAGGCGCTTGCACTTGAATTACGCCAAGGCACAGAGACAGGAGAACATTGGTTCTTAATTCTGAACGCATCAAGTTATAAAATTACCTGCCATGTGCCGGACTTGGATGTTGGCTTAATCTGGCGAGTGAAAGTCGATACCGCTTGCCCGTCAGGGGAGTTGACCGGTCAGCAGCACTATGTAAAAGATAGTATTCAACTTAATGCCCGTTCATTGATGCTATTGAAATGTGTACGCCGCTTAGACTAATCCAGAGCAATAGGTTTTTCCAATGATTTTGTTATTAAGCCAATGCCACTATGTAGTGGTATTGGCTTTTTTGTACAGAGTTCAGCAGTCAGCATTGCCGTTCTCTTTCTTGCTGTTAGTGTATTGATTAACATTACCAATAAATTGCCGGTATATATCAGGTAGCTGTTGAAAGATGACAGCTTTGCCAAGTATATTTTTCTTACTGAGCAGATCATAGATTATATCTAGTTGTAATTGCTCAAGCGCTTTATCGGCAACCGGATAATAACTGATATGCCACGGCTCAACAGCAACGCCGCCAATAAATGAGTGATAAGGGCGGTAAAAGCCGAATGCAGCCATACTTTCAGTTAACCAGTCATTTAATTCCTGAAAGTAGCCACCATGACAATATTCAGCACGGGTTAACTGTAAGCTCTGTTTTCCGGGCAATAGATCCGGGTCAAAAATATCAAAGTCACTGCCCCAATGGTGACGGCTTGTACCAGGCAAAGCAGACCAGTGCAGGATGGCATATAGCTTCTGCAATTCAGATAGCTGAGCAGGATTCAAAGGTCGCTCATCTTTGTCTAAAAGCACGCGTTTACCTGAAAATTTGTTATTCCAAATCAGAAGCTGCCGATCAAAGCTGCGAAAGCCGCTGGCGATTTTTAAATTAAAACCAGCTTTTTTGGCTGCTTGTTGTAAAGCCTTAAAATCACCAAGGGCATTGGAGTGAATAAGAATATTGTCTTCAAGTTCACTTAAATGCGATTGTGCTTGACCCGTTAATTGCTCAATTAACACGTTAATAGTTTTTCAAGAGTAAGTTGGTAAATTTCAACCAGTTCATCCAAATCCTCGACTTTTATGCACTCATTGACTTTATGAATGGTTGCATTGGATAACCCCAGTTCAACAACCTGTGCACCAGTCGGGGCGATAAATCGAGCATCGGATGTTCCGCCGCTGGTAGAAAGCTCGGTCGTTAATCCATTAACCTCTAAAATAGCTTCGCTGACCGCATCAGTTAAAGAGCCGGGATGAGTGATAAAAGGAGAGCCGTTATAAGTCCACTCGAGCTGATAGTTAAGCTGGTGTTTTTCGAGAATTGATTCAAAGCGTGTAATAATCTGCTCGGCAGTTAATTCTGTTGAATATCTGAAATTACACTGGATAAAGGCTTCACCGGGCACAACATTAGATGCCCCTGTTCCTGAGTTAAAGTTGGTGATCTGAAAACTGGTCGGCGGAAAATATTCATTGCCGCTATCCCATTGTATACGGGTAAGCTCAGCAAGGGCAGGGGTACAGCTATGAATTGGATTTTCTACCAGGTGCGGATAAGCAACATGGCCTTGTGTCCCTTTAACGATTAAGTCTGCGGTTAATGATCCTCTGCGGCCGTTTTTTATGGTATCGCCCACATGCTTAGTGCTTGACGGCTCACCGACGATACAATAATCAATTTTTTCATTTCGCGCTTCGAGTGTATCAATAACGCGTGTTGTGCCATTGATAAACGGGCCTTCCTCATCACTGGTAATCAGTAGAGCGATAGAGCCGTTATGATCCTGGTGTTTTTCAATAAACTGCTCTAAGGCAACCATAAATGCGGCAATACCGCTTTTCATATCGGCTGTGCCACGTCCATAGAGTAAGCCATCGATAACAGTTGGTTGGAAAGGCGGGCACTTCCATGCTTCTTCAGGACCTGTTGGTACCACATCGGTATGGCCGGCAAAACAAAAAAGTGGTTTTTCAGTTCCTCGGCGTGCCCACAGATTTGTTGTGTCCTCAAAGACCAGTACTTCACAAATAAAACCCAATTTTTCAAGTCGAGAAATAAGTAGCGGCTGGCAACCGGCATCTTCAGGAGTAATTGAGCGCCGACTTACTAAATCTTTTAATAACGATAATACTGCGTTATCTGACATGGAGATTCCTTATAATGAGAATAGGTTTTTGTAATTTTCGATTTTAAAACCTAGTTGGTAATTTGAATTATGAATAAGCAATGGGCGCTTGATTAAAGTCGGCGTTGCCATAAAGAGGGCTACGATCGTTTCTTCACTTAATGATGCTTTTTGCTGTTCAGTTAATTGACGATAGCTGGTACTGCGTTTGTTGAGCAGTTCAGTCCATGCCAGGTTATCCATAAATGATCTAATCAGGGTTTCATCTAATCCGTCTTTGCGGTAATCATGAAAGGTGTAGGGAATATTATTTTGTAACAGCCATTTTTGTGCTTTTTTTACCGTATCACAGTTGTTAATACCATACATTAGTGTCGTCATTACTTACCCGTTAAAATAAAAAAATTTTAACAATT
>JBFGZH010000071.1:0-10727 GCA_041586895.1 Psychromonas sp.
CAGTTATGGATAAACGGCGAAGTTAATCCGCTTATTTTGTATTGTTTAACTCTGGCCGCAGTGTTGTGGCGTGTCTCCTTGTTGATGGTGATTAGTTATCCGAAAACAGCGGCCATCTGGGCAAAGAGCACAATCATAAAAAGCTTAATGGGCTTATCGACCCTGCTGCCTTTCTTTTGGGGCATGTTGTTATTACGTTCGGTCAATATTCACTCTGACTTTTATTTCGGCGCGCAGTTATTAATGTTTGTCTTTGCCTTAGTGTGGGCTGCGGATACCGGCGCATACTTTTGCGGGAAAAAATTTGGTAAATATAAACTGGCTGTCAATGTCAGCCCGAATAAAACCATTGAAGGTTTTATCGGCGGACTGCTTGCGGCTATGCTGGTGGCGTTTTTCGGCAGTCTCTTTTTTGCTATTGCTGCGGAAAAAATGTTTTTATTCTTTGTCGCCGCTTTAGTGACGACTATGGTTTCGACACTCGGTGATCTCAATGAAAGTATTTTCAAACGGGAAGCCGGACTCAAGGATAGCGGTAATTTACTGCCGGGTCATGGCGGTATTTTAGATCGTATTGATAGTTTAACCGCTGCTGTCCCGATATTTGCTGCAATCTATCTGATTTGGTTAAATTAAAAGATGAAGAAACTAGCTGTTTTAGGGGCAACCGGATCCATTGGTGCGAGTACGCTCAGCGTCTGCCGCAGTAACCCGGGTTTATATAAAGTCAATTTGTTAGCGGCTGCGAGCAATGCCGATAAAATGTTTGCACTGTGCCGCGAGTTTTTGCCGACCTATGTTGCGATGAGTGATGAATCTGCTCGGCTACGGTTAAAGGCATTAGTGAAACAGGCAAACCTAGTTTGTCAGGTTATCGACACTGAAGAGCAGTTACTGCAATTGTTAGGCAGTGCTGAAATTGATAGCGTGATGGCGGCTATCGTAGGCGCAGCCGGCTTAAAAACCACCTTGGCGGCCGTGCAGGCGGGCAAAGAAATATTCCTTGCCAATAAAGAAGCCCTGGTGATGTCAGGTGCGCTGTTTATGGATGCAGTGCTCAAGTCCGGCGCTAAGCTCTGGCCTGTTGACAGCGAGCATAATGCTATTTTTCAGGCTTTATCTGCTAATCTGCAGGATAGCCTCGGCCGTTGTGATCTGCACGGGGAAGGCGTGTCGAAAATATTGCTGACCGGCTCCGGCGGCCCCTTCCTGGACAAACCGCTGCAGCAGTTTTCACAGATAACTCCAGCGGAGGCGGTTAAACATCCCAACTGGTCGATGGGCCGGAAAATATCGATCGATTCGGCAACCATGATGAATAAAGGGCTGGAATATATTGAAGCACGCTGGTTGTTTAATGCGGCTAAAGATCAGTTACAGGTGATTATTCATCCGCAGTCGGTGATCCATTCCATGGTGCAGTATAAAGATGGCAGCGTCATTGCACAAATGGGCAACCCGGATATGCGCATTCCTATTGCCCATGTGATGGGCGGAGAGCAACGCATCGAGAGTGGGGTTGCCGGATTTGATTTTTTCTCTGCTGCCGATTTTAGTTTTTTAGCGCCGGATTACAACCGTTATCCCTGTCTGCAATTGGCCATTGACGCCTGCTATCAGGGGCAGCAGGCAACGACCACCTTAAATGCGGTCAATGAGGTTGCAGTACAGGCCTTTTTGGATAATAAAATAAAATTCACACAAATTTCTCAGCTTGTCGAACGAGTATTAAATAACAGTGATACTCGGCAAATCAATTCAATTGAACATCTTATGGATATTGATATTGAGGCGCGGCAGCATGCGCAGAAAATAATTAAGCGGGATATTCTATGTTAAGCAGTTTATGGAATTTGGGTGCATTTATTGTTGCACTGAGTATTTTGATTGCCATTCATGAGTATGGGCATTTTTGGGTAGCTAGGCGTTGCGGTGTAAAGGTACATCGATTTTCGATTGGTTTTGGCAAAGTGCTCTTTAGAAGGTTTGACCGCCACGGCACTGAATTTGCGATTGCTGCCATTCCGCTTGGCGGCTATGTAAAAATGCTTGATGGCCGTGTCGATACCTTATCGGCTGCTGATGAAGCCTTTGCTTTTGATAAAAAAACAGTCTGGCAGCGTATTGCTATTGTCTCTGCCGGTCCGCTGGCCAATTTTTTATTGGCCATTGTCGTCTTCTGTCTGATGTATATGCTCGGGATCAACAGTGCCAAACCTATTATGCAGGGCACGCATGACAATACGCCGATGCAGATTATTGAGCGTGACCGTGCTTTTCAGGTAACGGCGATTAACGATCAGCCAATCGAGGATTGGGAAGCACTGAATCTGGCATTGATCAGCCAAATTGGTGAAACTGAGTTTACTATCACTATTGCGCCACTCGCGGCGAATAAAAATGCCATAAATTTTGAACCACCGGAAAGATATACTGTCTCACTGCAGAACTGGGCATTTGATCCGAAAAAACAATCCATTATAGATAGTTTGGGGTTACGTCCCTACACTCCTGAGGTGCATCTGCAAGTGGCTGATGTGGTAAAAGGCGGTGCCGGTGAAAAAGCCGGGCTACAGGCGGGGGACAAATTACATGCTGTTAATGGCATGCCATTAAACACTTGGCCGGAATTTGTTGAACTGATTCAAAATAATGCCGGACAGCCGCTGCAGGTTGAAATTGTTAGGGGGGGACAATGGCTGACGATTGAACTGCTGCCCGATGCCAGAGAGCTGCAGGGAGCGAGCCAGGGCTATATTGGTGTTGCACCTGTGGTCGATCCCTATCCGCAGGAATATCGCATCAAATTGCAATATTCACCTGTCGATGCGTTTATCAAGGGAGTTGAAAAAACCGGACAGTTAACCAAGCTGACTTTTGATACTCTAATCAAACTGCTGACCGGCGATATTGCCGTTACCAACCTAAGCGGCCCTGTGGCTATTGCTAAAGGGGCAGGAATGAGTGCCGGTTACGGTATTGAATACTTTTTAGGGTTTTTAGGTTTAATCAGCGTGAATTTAGGCTTGATGAATTTAATTCCTCTGCCGGTATTAGATGGCGGGCATCTGCTTTATTATTTTGTCGAGGTCGTCACCGGGAAGCCTGTTTCGGAAAAAGTGCAGGAGATAGGCTTTAAAATTGGTGCGGCTATTTTATTTGCTTTAATGGCTATCGCCATACTCAATGATTTCAATTTATTATAGTGCGCTCAATCGCCTGCTGCAGGCTACAGCTGCAAATAGCTGGCGATATCACGCAATGTGTTGAAACTGTATTTATAACTTTATACACTCAGCTCCCTGTTCAATTGAATATTTTAATCGCTTGCAGTTTTATCATCAAATGTTAAAGCATAAACGGCACTTAGCGGGCTGAAAATAAAACACGAATATAAGTGTTGTAAAGGATTAACCAATAAATGATTAAAAGATATCTACTTGCCTCGGCCCTGATAGTGGGCAGCTGTTTTCCGCTGCTTTGTGCTGCCGAAAAATTTACTATTGCTGATTTGCAGTTTGAAGGCTTGCAGCGGGTCACCCTGGGAGCGGCATTATTAAGCTTACCTATTCGTGAAGGGGATAGGGTGGATGAGTATGAGCTGGCAAAGGCGCTGAAAAAACTTTACGCAAGCAGTCACTTTGAATCCATTGAACTGTTGCGCGACAATGATGTGTTAATCTTTAAAGTGAAAGAGCGCCCGACCATCAGTAATATTGAGCTGGTAGGTAATAAAAAGCTAACTGAAGAGCAAATTCTTGACTCCTTAAAATCATCAAAAATCCAAGTCGGAGAAACCCTGGATCGCACCACACTTGCGGGCATAGGCAAAAGCCTGGAAGATTTTTATCACAGCGTCGGCAAATACAGCGCTCAAGTTGAACCCATTGTCACGCCATTACCGCGTAATCGCGTGGCCGTGCAGTTTATTTTCCGGGAAGGTTTATCGGCTAAAATTGAACAGATAAATATCGTCGGCAATAAGGTTTTTTCAGATCAGCAGCTGCTAAAACGTCTCACCCTGGGAGATTCCGGCGGCTGGTGGGATTTTTTTGCCGATGATAAGTATCAGAAACAAAAGCTCGCCGGGGATTTAGAGGTCATTAAAAGCTACTATCTGGATCGCGGTTATATTCGTTTCCAGATAGAGGACACACAGGTTTCCTTAACGCCGAATAAAAAAGGCGTCTATGTGACAGTAAATATCAAGGAAGGCGAAGTCTATAAAGTCTCCGATGTTAAATTTATCGGTAACCTGTTAAATAATGAAACAGAAATTGCTTCCCTGGTGCCTTTTGCCAAAGGCGATATTTATGCCGCTTCCGATGTGGCCTTTACAGAGCAGAGTATTCGTAAATACCTTGGCCGGCTTGGTTATGCTTACCCGCAAATCACCACCTATCCGGAAGTCGATGATGCCAGTAATACGGTACGGATCAACTTCTCAGTGGATCCCGGGCAACGCGGCTATGTGCGCCATATTAATATTTCCGGTAATAACACCACCAAAGATGTGGTGCTGCGCCGCGAACTGCGGCAGATGGAAAGCAGCTGGTTATCCAGCGAAAGCATTGAAACCTCAAAGGCACGTTTAAATCGTTTAGGCTTCTTCTCGAAAGTGAATATCAATACTGAGCGAGTCAGTGATGATCTGGTTGATTTGAATATTAATGTCGAAGAACAATCCTCCGGATCTGTTAATGCCGGTATAGGTTATGGTACTGATTCGGGCATGAGTTTAACGGCAGGGGTGCAGCAGAATAACTTCCTGGGCTCGGGTGATAAGGTGGCGGTTGAAGCCAAACATAACGACTATAGCCTCAGCGCCAATATCAGCTATACCACCCCTTATCTGACCGAAGATGCGGTCAGCCTTTGCGGACGTGTGTTTTATGACAAGTTTGAAGCAGGTGATGCCAATATTGTTGACTATACCAATAGCACTTATGGCGCGCGATTAACGCTGGGCTTTCCGGTCAATGAGATTAACCGCTTAGGCTTTGGTTTGGGCTGGGAAAATAATGGTATCACGCTGAACAAGGCGTATGAGCAGACTGAGCTGTTCCGGATGATTTACGGCTCACAAGTTGATAGCGATAATTCAGCCAATTTCCAGAACTTTGATGTTTCACTGAAGTGGACAAGAAACAACCTGGATAAAGGGCAGTTAGCCACACAAGGTATGAAGCATACGCTTTCCGCTAAAATGACCGCACCGGGCTCGGATCTGCAGTACTTCAAAATTAATTTTGACTTCAGCAATTATCAGCGTATTACTGACAATGGCGACTGGACAACGCTGTTTAGAGTATCTGCCGGATATGGTAATGGTTACGGGCAGTTTGAAGGTAATGATCAGATATTGCCTTACTTTGAAAATTATTATGCCGGTGGTTACCGCACCCTGCGTGGTTTCTCAAGCAACACGATCGGCCCGCGTGCCATGTATAGTAATAGTGACGGCGGTAACAGTTCTCTGCTGTTAACCGACAGTGCTATCGGCGGTAATGCCAAATATACGCTCAGCGGTGAACTGATCTTCCCGGTGCCTTTTCTGGATGAAGCTTATACCAGGCAGGTTCGTAGCAGCCTCTTTATTGATGCCGGTGAAGTATGGGATACTGAATTTGATTATGACACTTACCAGAATATGAGCTGTTCATATAATTGTGAGTATTTTGGAGATTACTCTAAACCCGGTCGAATTCGTGCTTCTATAGGTACGCAGCTTACCTGGGTATCGCCGATGGGACCTTTGGTTTTTACCCTGGCCGTGCCGCTTAAAGAGTATGAAGGGGATAGTACAGAATTTTTCTCTTTCAATATCGGGCAAACCTTCTAAATATGATCCTCAGCCGGTAACTCAGAATTACCTTTACTGTGCAGAAATTTAATCATATTTTATTTTTATATTATGGAGTTACAAAATGAAAAACTTTTTTAAAGTCGTCGTATTAGGCGCTGTTATGGCTTCCTCTTCACTGGTCAGTGCCGCGCAGGAAGCACAAAAAATGGCTGTGGTTTTCCCTTCTAAAATTATGCAGCAATCGCCGCAACGTGAAAAAATAGAGAAAAAATTACAAGCCGAATTTAAAGGGCGCATCGACAGTTTAAAGGCACTGGAAAAAGAGATCTCTGATATAGAGTCTAAACTGGAGCGTGACGGCGCATTGATGGCTGAGAGTGAAGTCACTAACCTGCAGCGCAAAAGAGCCGTTAAAATATCTGAATTCAAATTAGAGCGGGAAGCCTTTAGCGAAGATAGCCGTCGCCGTCAAAATGAAGAGTATCAAAAGTCCAAGGCGACCCTGCTTGATGTTATCAATAGCGTGGCGACCAAAAATGGCTATGATGTTGTACTCAATGGTGAGCAGATCCTGTTTGCCGCGCCTGAACTGGATATTTCCAACCTGGTTATTAAAGAAATAAGTAAAAGATAGGTTATATATAATGACGTACAATCTAGCTCATCTGGCTGAGTCATTGAATGCTCAGCTTAGCGGTGATGGCGAGTTGCTCGTGCATCGTCTTGCGACATTTGCTGAAGCGGGTGAAGGGGATATTACTTTTGTCTCTGATAAAAAATTACTGACTCAACTTCCTGAATGTAACGCCAGCGCTATTGTTCTGCCGAGTGCTTTACAGGGGACTTACTCGGGTAATGCCCTGTTTATGGACAACCCTTATCTCGGTTACGCTTTATTAGCGCGTCTCTTTGACAGTACTCCTAATTTACCGGCACGGATTGCTGCTTCAGCTGTGATCCATGAAAGTGCTGAAATTGGCAAGAATGTGGCGATAGCAGATAATGTGGTGATTGCAGCTGGTGTAAAAATTGCTGACAACTGTCAGATTCATGCCAATGTTGTGATTGGCGAGAATGCTCAGATTGGCGAACAGTGTAAAATCTACCCGAATGTGACTATTTATTATAATTGTCAGTTGGGTAAAGCTTGTATTATCCATGCCAATACTGTGATTGGCTCTGATGGCTTCGGCAATGCACCTTATCAGGGCAGGTGGGTGAAGATTCCGCAGATAGGGCGGGTATTGATCGGTGATGATGTTGAAATAGGCTCCTCAACGACCATTGATCGGGGCGCATTATCGGATACTGTAATTGCTGATGGCGTAAAAATTGATAACCAATGCCAGATTGCTCATAATGTGCAGATTGGCGCACATACCGCGATTGCCGGAGGTTCCAATATTGCCGGCAGTACAAAAGTCGGCAAAAACTGTATTATTGGCGGCAGCGTGGCAATCAACGGCCACTTAACCATTACTGATAAGGTTGTGATCACCGGTGACAGCATGGTGATGCGCAGTATTGATCAAGCCGGCATTTACTCATCGGGTATACCGGCACAAAAAAACAAAGCATGGCGTAAAGCAACCGCTCACACATTAAAAATTGACGATCTGGTTAAACGTGTGAAAGAACTTGAAAAACAACTTAAAAAAATTGAGGAATAAAACGTGAGTAACGAATTAAATTCACTAGATATTAAAGAGATCATGGATCTTTTACCGCACCGCTACCCATTTTTATTAATCGATCGCGTTATTGATTATGTCCCGGGCAAGACCTTACACGGTATTAAGAATGTCTCTTTTAATGAGCCTCAATTTACCGGTCATTTTCCCGGCACACCGGTTTTCCCGGGAGTGATGATCCTGGAAGCACTTGCTCAGGCAACAGGGGTCTTAGCCTTTGCGACTTACGGCAAGCCAGCTGAAAATGAACTCTATTTTCTAGCATCCATTGATCAGGTACGCTATCGTAAACCTGTTGTGCCTGGCGATGTTCTGCACCTTGAAGTTATCTATCTGAAAGAGCGCCGCGGTATGGGTAAGTTTGAGTGTATTGCGAAAGTTGACGGCGAAGTGGCCTGTCAGGCGATGATTATGTGCGCAAGAAGAGAGATTTAATGGCAGATTCAATAGCAAAGATCCACCCAACCGCGATTGTTCATGAGCGTGCAATCATAGGTAAAAATGTAGAAATTGGTCCTTACAGCATTATCGGCGAGCGTGTTGAAATTGGTGATAATTGCTGGATTGCACCGCATGTTGTTATCAAAGGCCCGACTAAAATGGGCAAAGGCAATAAGATTTTTCAATTTGCCTCTATCGGTGAGGATTGCCAGGATCTCAAGTATAACGGTGAAGAAACCTTTTTAGAGATTGGTGATAATAATGTCTTTCGCGAGAGCTGTACTGTGCATCGCGGTACCACTCAGGATCAAGGCATTACCCGCATCGGCAGTAATAATCTGTTGATGGCTTACGTGCATGTCGCACACGACTGTATACTGGGTGATAATATTATCCTATCAAATAATGCTACATTAGCCGGGCATACCAAGCTGGCTAATAATGTGATTATTGGCGGTCTTTCGGCACTGCATCAGTTTACCCGCGTGGGTGAGTTTGCCATGATTGGCGGCTGCTCGGCGGTTAATAAAGATGTGCCGCCTTATTTTATGGCGGCTGGCAATTATGCTCAGGCGCAGGGTATTAACTCGGTGGGTTTAAAGCGTCGCGGCTTCAGCAGTGCTGCGATTATGGAGATCAAACGCGCTTATAAAGCAATCTGCCGCCAGGGCAATACTCTGGCCGAAGCCAAACAGGAAATTGCCGCTAAACTGGAAAGCTGTCCTGAGCTGCAGATTTTATATGATTTTATCTGTGAAGATAGCCGCGGGATAGTTCGTTAATAGATGTTGGTTTTTATATTTATGTAAAAATAGGCTCGTAAGAGCCTTTTTTTTTACATAAGAAATTAAGAGAAGAGTTATGAATAAACCACTGCGCATTGGCCTGATTGCAGGTGAAGTTTCCGGTGATATTTTAGGCGAAGGCCTAATTAAAGCATTGAAGGTGCATTACCCCGATGCTGTTTTTGAAGGTATTGCCGGGCCGCGAATGATTGCCCAGGGCTGTAAGACATTGCATCCTCTTGAAGCGCTCTCGGTAATGGGATTTGTCGAAGTGTTGAGCAAACTGCGCAGCATTCTCCATATTCGCAAATCTATTATTGAGCACTTTATCGCTAATCCGCCGGATATTTTTATCGGTATTGACGCGCCGGATTTTAATTTGACCGTTGAATTAAAGTTAAAACAGCACAATATAAAAACCGTGCATTATGTCAGTCCTTCTGTCTGGGCCTGGAAGCAGTGGCGTATCCATAAAATAGCTAAAGCAACCGATTTAGTGCTGGCCTTTCTGCCTTTTGAAAAAGCATTTTATGATAAATTTAATGTGCCCTGTCAGTTTGTCGGTCATACGCTTGCCGATCAACTGCCGCTGCTGGCCAATAAAGAAGCGGCACGAAGCAAATTAGGTCTGCCCGTTGCTGATAAATTATTAGCTATTCTGCCGGGCAGCCGCAAAGCGGAAGTGGAGCTGTTAGGGCCGGTCTTTCTGCGCTCTGCGGCCATGATCAGCAGCCAGTTTCCAGCTGTTAAGTTTATTGTGCCTATGGTCAACGAGGCGCGTAAAGAGCAGTTTTTAGCATTGCAGCAGCAGTATGCTCCGAATCTTCCTATAACGATTTTTGACGGTCAGGCAAGTGCCGTTTTACAATCTGCCGATACCGTTTTACTGGCATCCGGAACGGCGGCGCTGGAGGCGATGCTTGCGAAAGCCCCTATGGTCGTTGCGTATCGGGTGAAAGCGCTGACTTATCTGATTGCCAAGGCGATGGTCAAGGTAAAATATACCTCTTTGCCGAATCTGCTTGCCGATAGAGAGGTGGTTAAAGAGTTAAGTCAGCACGACTGTACGGTGGACAATATTGTTGCCGAACTGAGCCGCTTATTAAGCCAGGATAATAAACAGCTGATCGCGACCTTTACTGAGCTGCATCAACTGATTAAATGTGATGCTGATACCCAGGCTGCCCAGGCTGTGGTCAATTTATTAGAAGAGCGGGAACAAGAAAATGAGTAAATTAAAAAGCGATTACCCGGACGTGCTTTATCCCGACTTTAGGCTGATTGCAGGCATGGATGAGGTCGGCCGCGGTCCACTGGTCGGCGACGTGGTCACTGCTGCGGTTATTCTCGATTCCGGCAAGCCGATTGCAGGTTTAACGGATTCTAAAAAGCTCACGGATAAAAAGCGCGAGTTACTGTTTGCTGAAATACAGGAAAAAGCGCTCTGTTTTGCGATTGGCCGTGCCACTCCTGAAGAGATTGACCAGCTTAATATTTTGCATGCCACTATGCTGGCCATGCAGCGTGCCGTGGCTAATCTAAGCGTGCAGCCGGAATTTGTTTTTATTGACGGTAACCGTTGCCCGCAACTGCCCATGCCCTGCGAAGCTATTGTTAAAGGGGATCTGCGCGTGGCTGAGATCAGTGCCGCATCTATTCTGGCAAAAGTGACTCGGGATCGGGAAATGCAGGCGCTGGATCAGCGTTATCCGGAATATGGTTTTGCCAAGCATAAGGGCTACCCGACCAAAGCTCACTTTGCTGCGTTAGAAAAGCTCGGGGTGATTCCTGAATACCGTAAAAGCTTTAAACCTGTTAAAAAAGTGCTCGGTATTGAGTGATTAGTGATTAGTGATGAGTGATTAGTGATTAGTGATTAGTGATTAGTGATTAGTGATGAGTGATGAGTGATTAGTGATTAGTGATTAGTGATTAGTAATGAATGATTAGTTATGAGTGATTAGTGATGAGTGATGAGTGATTAGTGATGAGTGATGAGTGATG
>JBFGZH010000072.1:0-10715 GCA_041586895.1 Psychromonas sp.
AGAGACGCCATAAAATCGAGCTGCTTCACCGATGCTTACTAAACCAAAATCAAGTACTTTCATAACAGGCACCTCCTATGATCAGGTTTAGTCAATTATTAAGGTTCTAGCAAAAACCCCTCAAGATACAAATTTATAGCTTAGAGCAAGCTGAAATGGGGCGCTTTGCTGTTAGAAGGCTTTGATTTGAATGCTGATAACCTTATTACATCTCGACTACGGACTGTTGCTTTGGCTATAGATGCAATAAGATAATTCTGGTAAATTTAATTAATCACTTTTTAATTATTAGGAATAAAAGATGCCTTCATTTGATATTGTTTCTGAAATCGATATGGTAGAAGTTAAAAACGCAGTCCAGAACTCAAATAGAGAATTAGAAACCCGCTTTGATTTTCGTGGTGTTGAAGCAAGTTTTGAAATAACTAAAGAAGCGGCAAAAATGAATGCTGAGCATGAGTTTCAACTGCAGCAGCTGTTAGATATTCTGCGTAAAAATCTGGTCAAGCGTGGCGTTGATACCGCTTCTATGGAAACCGAAGCCTGCGCGCACAGTGGTAAAACGGTGTCACAAATTGTGAAATTTAAAGAGGGCGTTGATCAGCCTACCGCTAAGAAGCTGGTTAAAATGATCAAAGATCAGAAATTTAAAGTACAGGTGGCTATTCAAGGTGAACAGTTGCGTGTTACCGGTAAAAAACGCGATGATCTGCAGGCCGTGATGCAGATGCTAAAAGGCGCTGATTTAGGCCTGCCATTGCAGTTTAATAACTTTCGTGATTAAGCGCGCTTTTTGCCGTTCACCTGCTCAAGGGGGATGGTGATTTTAGCTGGCCAAATCACCTGCAGGTGGTTTGGCCAGTTTGCCATTACCAGATCAGATCATCCGGAATAGCAAATTCTGCATAGGGATCATCTTCTTCCATTTCTGAGCTTTCTGTTTGGTCATGTAAAGCGACCAAGACCGAAGGATCAATTTCACTTAATTTGCCGGCTGCTTCTTTATTAATCAGGTAAAATTCATCATTGAGTGCACAGATAGCCAGTGCGCCATTGATCAGTCGCTGCTGGGTTTGCTCATTGACGGCAATGCGTTTCACTTTATTGTCAAAGGTAAAGTGGTAATCAATTTCACCCTGATAGTTCTTTTCGCAGTGCTGGGAAATCATTTGAATGAGTTTACCGTGGGCGGCACGCATCTCCAGCTGCGCTTGTGTTTCTTTGTTTTTTTCTAAATCCTGCTGTTTTTGCTGTGCTTTTTTTTCATTAATTGCCATTTGCACGGCTGAGACTTCAACCGTGCCTTTTTTCTTTTTCTGTTTTGCTTTACGGCGTTTTTCAGTTTGTGCCTGTTTGGCTTTTTGCTTATTGATCAGTCCAGACTTCATCAATTGATCTTGTAGAGAGGGCATTACATCACCTTTTTTACATAAAGATAAAAGTATATATGAGAGAGAGAAGGTAAGTGAATAAAATTGCCGACAAATAATCGACAAACAGTCAAAAAAGATTAAGCTTTTAGAAAAGCAATAAGGGGAAAGGTTATGAATGAGTTACACGTTGCATATTATATGACAGGGAAAACGATCTCTTTTAAAAAAGAGATGACGGTCGAGACGGCTGTTGAAAAGCTCCTCAAAAGTGAATATATCGGCGGGCCGGTGCTCGATGATAGCGGTCATGTGATAGGCTGGCTCTCGGAACAGGACTGCCTGAATAAAATGATTGCAGCAAGTTATTACTGTGAGTTGATTGCACTGGTTGAAGATATTATGAATGAGCCCTGTCTGACCGTAAAAGTTGATCACAATATCGTTGATTTAGCACTGCAGATGCTCAAAACCACACCCAAAATCTACCCCGTTGTGGATGACAATAATGTCTTTCTCGGCTTAATCACACGGAAAAACGTGTTAAAGGCAATCAATAAGCAATTAGAAACCTGTTAGGCGTTTGCAGGCATATATTCTTTTACTGAAACCTGTTGTTTATCCCAGCAGCCTGTTTTTAGTTTTGCATCTTTAGCGCTTTGTAAATAATCCATAAACCTCTGACGAGGAACTGCTTTAACGCCCAGGCTGGCAAGGTGTGCGGTGGGCATCTGACAGTCAATAAGCGTACCCTGAAAGCGGCTCAGGTGCTGGTTTAAAGCAATAAAGGCCACCTTAGAGCTATTACTCACTGTACTGAACATTGACTCGCCACAAAAAAGGCTGCCGACACAAATGCCATATAGTCCGCCAACCAGCTTGTCTTCCTGCCAGACTTCCAAAGAGTGGGCCACGCCTTGCCGATGCAGTTGACTATAAGCATCGATCATGGTGTCGGTTATCCAGGTGTCGGCTTGTGCTGCTCTGGGACTGGCACAATGCTGAATCACTTGCGTAAAGGCATGGTTAATAGTGACGGTGAAAGTACGCTTTTTCAGTAACTTTCTCATGCTTTTGCTGATATGGCAGAAAGCGGGCTTAATCACGGCACGGGTACTGGGACTCCACCATAAAATAGGCTCGCCTTCACTAAACCATGGAAAGATACCCTTTCTGTAGGCTGTGATGATGCGTTCTTCGCTAAGATCGCCCCCTATGGCCAATAAGCCGTCAGGATCCGGCAATGCGCTGTTTACATCGGGAAAAAAAGTTTTATCTGCACTTAATTCGGGTAGGTAAATGGTCATGGGTAGTTCACACAAAGTAAAAAGCCAGTATCGATACTGGCTTTAATAAGATCATAGCAAAACAGCTTTACTTACAACGATCAACCACATTATCAAAATGCAGATCAACTTCACCCGTGTATAGCTGACGAGGACGTCCGATACGCTGTCCGGGTTGATCTAACATCTCTTTCCAATGTGAAATCCAGCCAGCAGTACGGGCAATCGCAAAGATAACGGTAAACATTGCTTTTGGAAAGCCCATTGCTTTAAGGATGATACCTGAATAAAAATCAACATTCGGGTAGAGTTTCTTCTCAATAAAGTATGGATCTTCAAGTGCAATACGCTCCAGCTCCATGGCGACATCAAGCAGCGGATCATCTATCTGCAGATCGTTTAACACTTCATGACATGTTTTACGCATCACCGAGGCACGCGGATCAAGGTTTTTATAAACGCGGTGACCAAAGCCCATTAAGCGGAATGGATCATTCTTATCCTTGGCTTTGGCAATAAACTCAGGAATACGGTCAACAGTGCCGATCTCTTCAAGCATATTCAGGCATGCTTCATTGGCACCACCATGCGCAGGTCCCCATAAAGAGGCGATACCGGCGGCAATACAGGCAAATGGGTTTGCCCCGGATGAGCCTGCCAGGCGCACGGTTGAGGTTGATGCGTTTTGCTCATGGTCGGCATGCAGGATCAATATTTTATCCATGGCTTGTTCGAGTACCGGATTTACCTGGTATTCCTCGCAGGGTACAGCAAACATCATTTTTAAGAAGTTACCTGCATAGGAAAGACGGTTATCCGGATAGATAAAAGGCTGTCCATTGGAGTATTTGTAACTCATTGCCGCCAGTGTCGGCATTTTTGATATCAGTCGGTAAGCGGCAATCTCACGATGCTGCTCATTGCTGATATCCAGTGAGTCATGATAGAAAGCGGATAGTGCACCCACCACGCCGACCATAATCGCCATCGGATGCGAGTCTCGGCGGAAACCGGAATAAAGTTTGGCTAATTGTTCATGGATCATGGTGTGATGGAGAACTACATGATGAAATTTATCAAACTCATCTTTATCTGGTAATCGGCCATTTAAAAGTAAGTAACAGACTTCCAGGTAATCAGATTTTTCGGCAAGCTGATCAATGGGGTAGCCTCGGTGTTGAAGAATACCTTTGTCCCCATCAATATAGGTAATTGCTGATTCACAGGAAGCGGTTGCAAGGAACCCCGGATCGTATGAAAAATACCCGTATTTGCCTAAGCTGCTAATGTCAATGACATCATTGCCGATTGTCCCTTTAAGGATGGGTAGTTCAATGGCATCCTGCCCAGGTAAATGAAGTATTGCTTTCTGCCCCGTCATTTTATGCTCCCTACTTTTTTAAAAATTAGACGTTAATTTCACGGGCTATAGTTTTACAGGCTAAATTTGGCCTTGTCAATTTCAACGTCTTTACTTTGCGAGAAGGGCAAGTTTGTTTTGTTATTTTGCTTTTAAAACAATGTCTTAAATATAGTTGGTGATAATTGTTTAAATAAATAAAATGATTTTTTTATAGCCTAAATAGATGTAATGATCACAGTTTTGTTGTGTTTTTTTGTGTAATTAGTTCAAAAAAACAGCATTAATGTTTTGTTGTCAACGAATGGCAAGCCCTATCTGCTGCAAAATAGAGGGGCGTTAATGGCTTAATGTTAAATCGTGATTAGAATTGCTGCAGAGCGTGATCTAGTTATCGCTATGGTAGATATTTATAGGCAAGAAGCGAAATTCAAGCCATATTTAGTAAGTCGAATAAACAAGCAAAACGGCCGACTGAAAGCATTTTTTCAAGTAGTGATCAAATTATAAAAATCTATTGTAGATATACGTTTAGCCTTGCCATACTATTAGAATAGTGTCTCGTTTGCCGAAAAGAACAATAAGGAACTTTCATGCCAACAAATGTTATGGAAACATGGTTAGCCTCATCATACCTATCCGGATCAAACTCGACTTATATTGAAGCGCTTTATGAGTCTTATTTGCAGGATCCCCTTACTGTTGATGCAAATTGGCGAGCGCTATTTGATGAATTACCGCAAGTGAGTGACCTACCTGAACAAGCACACTCAGTGATTCGTCAGCAAATGAAAAAAGAGGTACTAAAAAAAACAAAATATTTCAGCTCGCCTGAGAATGTCGTACATAACGATGCTAAACAGGTTAAGGTGCTGCAGTTAATTGGTTCCTACCGTAGTCGTGGCCATGAGGTCGCTTTGCTGGACCCGCTTGGCTTAATTGAGCCGGAGGAGGTGCAAGATTTACAGCCATCTTACCATGATTTAGAAGAGGCAGATCTTGAGCAGAGTTTCAATGTCGGTTCCTATGCGGCAGGTAATGAAACCATGGTGTTGCGTGATCTTATCGCGTCACTTAAGCGAACTTATTGCGGATCTATCGGTGTTGAATATATGCATATCAGCAACACGGAAGAGAAATGCTGGTTACAAGAACGCATCGAATCATGTCAAAGCACCCCGGCATTCAGTAAAGAAGATAAAAAACGTTTTCTGCAGGAGTTAACTGCGGCGGAAGGCCTAGAGCGTTATCTCGGCGCAAAATTTCCCGGTGCTAAGCGCTTCTCTTTAGAAGGTGGCGATGCTTTTGTGCCTATGTTGAAAGAACTGTTGCGTTGTGCCGGAGCGCAGGGCGCGCAGGAAGTCGTGCTGGGCATGGCCCATCGCGGTCGTTTGAATGTGCTGGTCAATGTGCTGGGTAAAAAACCCACTGCTCTATTTGATGAGTTTGCCGGTAAATATGGTCAGGTTGATGGCTCAAGTGATGTGAAATACCATCAGGGCTTCAGCAGTGATTTCATGACACCTAAGGGGCCAGTGCATCTTTCCTTAGCATTTAACCCGTCACATTTAGAAATTGTTAATCCTGTTGTTTTAGGCTCGGTACGTGCGCGTCAGGAGCGTTTACATTGTGTTGGCCAAAGCGTTTTACCGGTGACCGTGCACGGAGATTCTGCCATTGCCGGGCAGGGCATTGTGCAGGAGACTTTTAATATGTCACAAGCGCGTGCTTTTAAAGTGAGCGGGACGGTTCGCATTGTGATCAATAATCAGATTGGTTTTACAACCTCTAATCCTGAAGATACGCGTTCAACACGTTACTGTACAGATATTGCAAAAATGGTCCAGGCACCTATTTTCCATGTTAATGGTGATGATCCGGAGGCGGTTATTCTGGCGACGCAGATTGCGCTTGATTTCCGCAATAAATTCAAGCGTGATGTATTGATCGATTTGGTTTGTTATCGTCGCCATGGTCATAATGAAGCCGATGAGCCCAAGGCAACACAACCTGTGATGTATCAGAAAATAAAGCAGCATTTAACAACACGTGAAATTTATGTACGGCAGCTTGAAAAAGAAGGGGTAATAGAAAAAGGTGCTGGGCAGCAGTTAGTGGATGAATATCGGACAGCACTGGATAATGGTGAGTGTGTGGTTAAAGAGCGGGTCGAGAAACAGCGCCATTCTATTGATTGGACTCCTTACCTCAAACATGACTGGAATGTGCCCTATCAGGGACATTTTTCGAAAGCGCGTTTAGTTGAATTGGGGCGCTTAATCAGTTACTACCCGGAGTCACTGCAGCTGCACTCGCGGGTTAAAAAGATTTATGCCGATCGGCAGTTAATGGCCACTAGTAAGAAACTCTGCGACTGGGGCTTTGCAGAAAATCTGGCTTATGCCACACTGCTGGACAGTAAATATAATATTCGTTTGGTCGGGCAGGATTCCGGACGCGGTACCTTTTTTCATCGTCATGCCGTTTTACATGAGCAGCAGGAGGGAGAACGTTATATACCGCTGAAAAATATCTCAGAGCAGCAGGGGCATTTCGATATTTATGACTCAGTTTTATCGGAAGCCGCTGTCTTAGCCTTTGAATATGGTTATTCAACAGCAGCGCCTAAAGGTTTATGTATCTGGGAAGCACAATTTGGTGATTTTGCCAATGGCGCGCAGGTTGTGATTGACCAGTTTTTATCTTCCGGAGAGCAGAAGTGGGGACGTATGTGCGGATTAACCCTGTTACTGCCACATGGATATGAGGGCCAGGGGCCAGAGCATTCATCAGCACGCCTGGAGCGTTATCTACAGCTTTGCGCTGAGCATAATATGCAGGTTTGTATACCTTCCACACCGGCCCAGGTTTACCATATGCTGCGCCGGCAAGTGATCCGTTCAATGCGCCGGCCATTAATCGTGATGTCACCAAAATCCTTGCTTCGCCACCCGCTAGCGGTTTCAAGTATGGATGAGTTTGCCTCCGGTACCTTTGCAAATGTGATAGCTGAAATTGATAAATTGGATCTGCAGGCGGTCAATCGGGTTGTCTTATGCAGCGGTAAGGTTTTTTATGATTTATTAGAAAAACGCCGCGAAAATGAAGTTAATCATGTGGCTATTATCCGTATCGAACAACTCTACCCATTTCCGGAAGATGAAGTAAAACATATCTTAACCGACTATCTGCATGTTAAAGATTTTATCTGGTGTCAGGAAGAGCCGCAAAATCAAGGTGCCTGGTATTGCAGTCAGCACCATATTCGCTGTGTATTGCCTGATGGAGCCAGCTTAACCTATGCTGGAAGAGAAGCATCAGCATCGACAGCCGTTGGCTATATGTCATTACACTTAAAACAGCAGAAAGCGTTAGTCAATGAAGCACTTGGACTTGCCGAAGGCGAATAACAACAAAGCCAAAGTTTGTGCTCTTATACTAAGATACTGAGCAGTCAGCCGCACTGCTCTTGGTGCCTGTTGACAGGATGAGCGCAGGGCGAATTAGGCAAGGCCTGATCCTGCAGTACCTTTTTAGTTTGCTGGTTTTTATTTCCAGCGCGCTGAGTAACAAGCTTGCGAGCAGTAAAATATGATAAAAACTTACTTAAGCTGATTCACCTGTATAAGCAGCAAAAACAGTTAAAAAAGATAATAATAGGGAGCATTGATGATGATTGATATATTAGTTCCGGAACTGCCCGAATCAGTAGCAGATGCGAGTGTCGCAGAGTGGCATAAGCAACCGGGGGATGTTGTCGAACGGGATGAAATACTGGTTGAAGTGGAAACCGACAAAGTCATTTTAGAAGTCCCGGCAACAGCATCAGGCATACTGGAAAGTATTATTGAGGATAAAGGGGCAACCGTACTTTCTAAGCAAGTATTGGGCAAAATAAAAGAAGCGGCCGCGGAAGCGACAGCAACGCCTGAAACGGCCAGCAAAAAGCCTGAGACGGCAACAGTAGAAGCCGATATAGCGGCACAAAAAACTGAACAAGAGGCGGAAACAGCCGTTGCCGATGCCAGCCCTTCTGTGCGTCGCCTGATGCACGAGCAGAATATTGATCCGCGGGACATTAAAGGCACCGGTAAAGGAGGCAGTATTACCCGTGAGGATGTTGAAAAACAGTATAAAAAACTGCATCCCGCTGCTGCGACTGATACGCCTACTGCTGCACCAGATATGCTTGCTGCACGAGGGGACAAACGCGTACCTATGACGCGTCTGCGTAAACGTGTTGCCCAGCGCCTCTTAGAAGCCAAAAATACCACGGCTATGCTGACGACCTTTAACGAAGTCAATATGAAACCCATTATGGATCTGCGTAAGCAATATCAGGATGCCTTTGAGAAAAAACATGGCATACGTTTAGGCTTTATGTCGTTTTATGTTAAAGCGGTCAGCGAGGCTTTAAAACGTTATCCGGAAATGAATGCTGCAATTGATGGTGACGATATTGTGTATCATAACTTTTTTGATATCAGTATTGCCGTGTCAACGCCGCGAGGTCTGGTCACACCTGTTCTACGTGATGCTGACAGATTAAGTTTTGCAGAGATTGAACAGGCAATAAAAGCCCTGGCTGTTAAGGGGCAGGATGGCAAATTAAGCGTTGAGGAGATGCTGGGTGGAAACTTCACCATTACCAATGGCGGGGTATTTGGCTCGTTATTGTCGACGCCTATTATCAACCCTCCTCAGGCGGCCATTTTAGGGATGCATAAAATTCAGGATAGAGTGATGGCGGTGGAGGGTAAGGTGGAGATCCTGCCTATGATGTACCTTGCGCTGTCTTATGATCATCGTTTAATTGATGGTAAAGAGTCGGTGGGCTTTCTAGTGACCATTAAAGAGTTACTCGAAGATCCGGCGCGCCTGTTATTGGATATTTAATCGACAGTGCTTGCCCGGTAAGCCATTGCTGCCAGTGGTTTTTGGGCATTTAGAAAAAATTATTCTGCAAACAGCAGATTTGCTAAGCATGTTGTCTTGCTAAGACAATTACGACCTATATAATGAGCTCATTAGATAAAACTGAAAATGGAAAAGAATCATGAATTTGCATGAATATCAGGCAAAGCAGTTGTTTAAAGAATATGGCCTTCCTGTTCCACAAGGAGTTGCATGTGGCACGGCAGAGGAAGCTGTTAATGCGGCATCACAGTTAGGTGGTGATCGCTGGGTGGTTAAATGTCAGGTGCATGCCGGCGGTCGAGGTAAAGCCGGTGGTGTTGAATTAGCAGAATCCAAGGAAGCGATTCGCGATTTTGCCCATAAGTGGTTAGGTAAAAATTTAGTTACTTACCAGACCAATGCCAATGGACAGCCCGTTCATAAGCTCTTAGTTGAAAGTTGTTCTACTATTGCTAACGAACTGTATTTAGGCGCCGTTGTCGACCGTGCATCACAGCGCGTGGTGTTTATGGCTTCAACAGAAGGCGGAATGGAAATAGAGAAAGTTGCGGCGCAAACACCGGAGCTTATCCATAAAGCCATTATTGATCCCCTGGTCGGTCCACAACCCTATCAAGGTCGCGAACTGGCCTTTAAACTGGGTTTACAGGGTAAACAGATTAAACAATTTACCAGTATTTTCTTAGGCTTGGCAAAAATATTCCATGACAAGGATTTAGCATTATTGGAGATCAATCCATTAGTGGTAACAGCGGATAATGATCTGATTTGTCTGGATGGTAAAATTAATATTGATTCCAACGCCTTGTTCCGCCATAAAACGCTGCGGGAAATGAATGATCTTACCCAGGAAGATGAGCGCGAGGTGCAGGCTGCACACTGGGAGCTTAACTATGTGGCCCTCGATGGCAATATCGGCTGTATGGTTAATGGCGCCGGTCTGGCCATGGGCACCATGGATATTGTCCAGCTCAATGGCGGCAAACCGGCTAACTTTTTAGATGTGGGTGGCGGTGCGACAAAAGAGCGGGTTACGGAAGCATTTAAAATCATTCTTTCTGATAACAAAGTTGAAGCCGTTTTAGTGAATATTTTTGGCGGTATTGTGCGTTGTGATCTGATTGCTGAAGGCGTGATAGGTGCAGTGGAAGAAGTCGGTGTGTCGGTGCCGGTTATTGTGCGTTTAGAAGGTAATAATGCCGATCTTGGCCGTCAGAAACTTGCTGATTCAGGCCTCAATATTATTGCAGCCACTTCGCTGAGTGATGCTGCAGAGCAAGCGGTTAAAGCTGTGGGAGCTGGCAAATAATGAGTATTTTAATTAATAAGGACACCAAAGTAATTTGTCAGGGCTTTACTGGCGGACAGGGCACTTTTCATAGTGAACAGTCGATCGCTTATGGTACGCAGATGGTGGGTGGTGTTTCACCAGGTAAAGGTGGACAGACGCACCTCGGATTACCTGTTTTTAATACCGTACGTGAAGCGGTTGAAGCCACAGGCGCAACGGCCACTGTTATTTACGTCCCTGCGCCATTTTGTAAAGACGCTATTTTAGAAGCCATTGATGCCGGGATTAAACTTATCGTGACTATCACCGAGGGCATTCCGACATTGGATATGCTGCAAGTGAAAGTGAAATTAGATCAGTCCGGTGTGGTGATGATTGGTCCTAACTGTCCGGGTATTATTACTCCTGATGAATGTAAGATTGGCATTATGCCGGCGCATATTCATAAGAAAGGTAAAGTCGGTATTGTCTCCCGCTCCGGTACATTAACC
>JBFGZH010000073.1:0-10609 GCA_041586895.1 Psychromonas sp.
CCGATAAGTTTGTCAGCGATCCGCTGCAGGTGGTCAAGGTAGGTCATATTGTTGAGGTTAAAGTGCTGGAAGTTGACTATCAAAGAAAGCGAATCGCATTAACCATGCGTTTATAGGTGGCTATGAAAAGTTTAAAAAAAAGCGTAAAAATGGGACGCCGCCTGCGCCAGATTGAAAAAATGATCAGCAGGCCATACACGCATATCTGGGATTGCTGTTGCGATCACGGCCTGTTAGGTTTGAGTCTGCTTGATGCGCAGCTTGCACAGCGGGTGCATTTTGTTGATATTGTCCCTGAGTTACTGCAACAGATTGAGCGGACACTGGATACTCATTGGCAGGGGGATAGGCAAAGCTGGCAGGTGCACTGCATCGATGCCGGCAAACTGCCGCTTAAACAGTTTTCCGTTAATCCGAAAATAGATAAACATCTGCTGATTATTGCCGGTATCGGTGGCGATTTAATGATTGAACTGCTGCAGTCACAGCGGGCATTTTCTGCCGACTACCAGGTTGAATACATTTTGTGTCCCGTTCATCATAACTATAAAGTACGGCAGTTTTTAATTGCTCAGCAGTTTGCTTTAATTGATGAAGCCCTGGTTTTTGAAAACAAACGCGGTTATGAGGTGTTACACGTCTCGCTTGATGGACAGCGGAGGTTATCTGCCGCCGGCTCTATTATGTGGGATTTCACTAACCCACTGCACCTTGATTATCTGCAAAAAACCATCGCCCATTACCAGCGTATGGCTAAAAATCCGAGCATGGAAGTGGCGGGCATTATTAATGATTATCAGCAGTTACTCTTGCCCGTCAAATAATGCTATTATTCGCGGCCGTCTATTGTTAAGAGTTTTATTATGCGTTTATTAAGAAGCACTGTTCACCCTGATATCAGCACCCTTGAGCAAAGCCGTTTTCTGCGTCTTGCGACTCGGGCTATTATCCTGAAGGGGGAGATGATTTTAATGCTTTATACCGAGCGTTATCATGATTATACGCTGCCGGGGGGCGGGCTTGATGAAGGGGAAGATCTGCAGCAGGGGCTGATTCGCGAACTGCAGGAAGAAACGGGCGCACAAAATATCCGTAATATTCAGGAATTTGGTTTATATGAGGAGTTTCGTCCCTGGTATAAAGACGATTTTGCTATTATGCATATGAAATCCTACTGCTACCTTTGTGATATTGACGCGCAGTTAGGCGACACTCAACTCGAAGATTACGAAATTAAAAATGGTATGAAAGCCGTGTGGTTGAATGTGTATGATGCGATTAAACATAATGAGCAGACGATGCTGCACAGTGATAAAAAAGGCATGTCGATAGAGCGTGAAACTTTTTTATTAAAGCTGATTGCCAAAGAGCTGTTGCCTGCCGTAGCCGAGCAAAAGGCCGGCTAGTTAGGGACTGATTATGTTCTGCTGCCCACTCCCCGCGGGCAGCAGAAAAATAGCTTTATTGACTTTTCTCGACGGGAAATTCAGGTAATGAGTAGCCGTCATTATTCGGATAAACGATAAACTCACCGTGGTATTTCACTTTCGATTTATAATCTGTTTTTTTATACAATAGCAGGTTGTGTTTAAAGGCTAAATCAATAATCACCTGCTGATTGCCGCGCACATATAATGAAAGCGGCTTGCTGAGTGTGCCTTGTATATCAAAACTGCTCGCTATCTTTTCCGCACAGACAATCAGGGAATCTTGACCGCCGCTATGACGGTTAAGTTTCTCTCCCACTTCAAGGTCGGTTGTTACCATCCACTGCTGCTCTTTCAGCGCCGTATATAAGTTATTAAGCTGCTCGATACAAACAGGCTGAACTTGCTTATCGGCGTCCAGTACTCGGCTGTAACATTTTTCTAAATAGATAAATTGCTCTTTTAAGCGTGCGTTTTTACCTAAACTGCGCGCCTGCCTTTGCCAGCCCTGTAAGGTTTCTAAAACAATAGGATCAAAGCGTTTTTTTTTCATCGCCGTCGTCACCCATGCACCTAAATAATGGGCTTCGCTGAGCGGGTTACGTGCTGTTTTTCCGGATGCCTGTGAGGCGTCTAATTCAGCTAAGGCGCTGCTAATCAGTTTATAAATTTCTTGCGAGAAGAGAGCCATATGATCCCTATGGTTGTTGGAAAATAAAAGAGTATAAAAGGGTATAAAGTATGACAGGCAATAGAAAACCTCACAAGCGAATAATAGTTTATTTGTCAGGGTGTTATCATAAAGGCTGTGATTAGCAGCTAAACTTGCTGGTAATGACTTGTCAGCGAATTTTTTCTGCGGAGAGACAAATGAGCAAGCAAAAAACCACAGTATCCTTAGTGCTCGGTAGCGGAGGGGCACGCGGCCTTGCACATATTGGTGTGATTAAATGGCTGGTGGAGAATGACTACCAGATAAAATCCATCTCCGGCAGTTCAATCGGGGCATTAATTGGCGGTATCTATGCGTCGGGCCATCTCGATAAGTATGAGCAATGGGTACGAGGGATAAATAAAATAGATATTATCTCCTTGCTGGATATCGCCTGGCGATCTGACGGCCTGGTGCGAGGAGATAAAATTATTAATACTCTGGTGGAGCTGTTGGGCGATCAGTTAATTGAGGACTTGCCCCTTTCCTTTACCGCCGTTGCATCAGATATCAAGCATGAAAAAGAGGTCTGGATAAATTCCGGCTCACTTTTTGAGGCGATTCGCGCCTCTATCTCGATGCCGCTGTTTTTTACGCCGGTAAAACGTAATGGTCGAGTGCTTATTGATGGTGGAGTGCTTAATCCTATGCCTATTGCGCCGACCTTTGGTGATCAAACGGATCTGATTATTGCTGTTGGCCTGGGCGGCTGTAAAGAAAAGAGCATAATAAAACCGCTTAGCCAGCAGCCTAAAAAGCAACCCGAGCAGCAACAGGATCTCTATATACATGAGAAGATCATGGCTTTTATCAATAGGATCCGCAACGGCCGCAATATAAAAGAGGTCAAACAGCTGGAAAAAGCATTGCAATGGGATGCCCTGGATATCGTCAGCCAGTCACTGGATGCCATGCAGAGCACCATTACCCGGCAAAAATTAGCCGTCTATCCTGCCGACTATATTATTGAAATTCCTCGTAATTCCTGCACTATTCTGGAGTTTGACCGGGCTCAGGAGATGATCGATTTAGGTTATCAGAAAGCGCAGCTGGCTTTGCCGACAAAAGAAGAGCAACTTGAATAATCTGGCCGTTGCACCGCGTAATGTACTAAACTCAAACTATAACTTGCAGAGAGTCGTATATGAACATTGCCGGCGAAACGAAAAAAATTCAGGAAATTCAAATTGCCTCCTATCTGACCCGTCATGCGGATTTAAAAACACAACTGCAGCAGATACGGGCAGATTTACAGCGCAGTTATCCCTGTATACACCGGCTGTCACTTGCGCTTTATGATGCTGAACGCGACGTGCTGAAAACTTATGTTTATGATGAAGATATTGATAGCAATATTCATAATTATGAAGCCGTGTTGTCCGAGTGTCGCTCCCTTAATCAGTTAGTGGCAAAGGAAACAGAGCGCATCGTCAATGATATTTCAGTATTTGATCAGGGTAAGCATCAGCATACCGCATTTATACGTCAAGCAGGCTACCTGTCCAGCGTCACTATTCCGTTATTAATAGAAGGGCAGCTGCTGGGCTTTTTATTTGTAAATTCCAGAGAAAAGAATGTTTTTAATGAGCAGCTGGTACAACGGTTACGATTAATATCCATGATTTTCACCCTGTTGATCCATCAGAATTCAGAAAAGCTGCAGGTTTTGAAATCAACGGTGGAGTCGATGAAAATAGTCAGCTTCGGTCGGGATCCGGAAACGGCCGAGCATCAGCAGAGAATGGCTTCTTATTCATTGCTCATCGCAAGGCAAGTGGCAGCGCTTCATCAATTAAGCGATCCGGTGATCAACTATATCTACCTCTATGCGCCTCTGCATGATATTGGCAAAATCATGATAGCGGACGACATTCTCTTAAAAGCCGGGCCCTTAAATAAAGAGGAATTTTTAACTATGCAGGGGCACACCATCAAAGGTGATGAGCTTGTTGAGAAATTGATCCGGGTATATAAGCTCACAGACAGCCCCTATATCTCAATACTGCGTGGCATTATCCGTTGGCATCATGAAAAAATGGATGGCTCCGGCTACCCTGATGGGTTAATCGCAGAGCAGATACCGATTGCGGCACGTATTGTCTCTGTTGCCGATATATTTGATGCTTTAACCAGTGTCCGTCCCTATAAACTAGCATGGACAAATGAGGACGCCTTTAAGCAGTTAAAAAAGCTTGCCGGCAGCAAGCTTGATAGCGATTGTGTCCATGCACTGCTTAGCAATCAGCAGCAGATTATTGAAATCCAGGAAAAATTCAAAGATAAGTCGCATAACTGAGTTTATTGAAAATGAAATGCTGTGTACTTTGCCGTTACACACAGGGGCCTCGGCTTGAGCCGAGCGGTATCTTTTCCAGCAAATAACAGCGCGCCTGAAGCTGCGGCCCCAGGTTACGACTAGGGGCTCAGGATTATGTGCTTGTCTCGTGGCCATCACTCTCTTTCAGCGAGCGATGCCGTTATTAGCGCCGATTACTTTTCAGGAATTATCTTTTCCCTGTTGATTTCCGATTGCGGGTTCGCAACGGCAAAGGGCTGCGCTGGCATCTCTTGTGCCAGATAATCTTCTATTTTCTGCAACAGCGTTGCATCGGCCATCTTTAAGGTATTAAACAATAACCACAGGTAGGGATCCTGGTCATACCAACGCTGGCGATTAACAGTAAGCGGAAAATCAAATGCTTTTTCGTAAGAAAGCAAATTCGGATCATAGTTGTTCACTAAAGCCATCATACCTTTTACAAGGCGATCTTTAAGTTTCTGATCCATCTCTTTAAAGGCCTCTAGCCTCATATTTAATGTTGCATGTTTGTCATACCATCTGCTCATCAGATAGAACCTCTCTATTATCAGGGGGCTGTATTGCACCAAATAAACAAAATTATGGAGGCATGATAACCACCTTTCGCTATTTTATGAATTTTTTGCCTTAATATTGAATGTAGTCAAAAAAAAGTTTTTGAATAGGCCTGTGGGGATAATTTCTCTTAAAATAAGGGGAATTTGATTGTTTTTTTGTGCAAAACTTAGTTCTCATGGATTTTTGAGCATAAATGCGCATTAATTTAGCGGCGCAAAGAGAAACACTCCAAAGTGAATGATCTTCGCTCAATTTAGCGCCTTTATAATTTAAAAGCATCGACAAAAGCATCCATTCCTTATAAATTATCGTGCTCATCAATCACAGCTTATTTTTGTATAAAAACTGTTCAGACAAGGATTTACTATGGCTCAACAAGCCTATTCTCTATTGCGCATTATTATTATCGACAGTTTCTGGAAAGGCCAGGTTAATGAGCTTAATTTAGCAGGACATACGCAACTTGAAGGCACCAATGGTGCGGGTAAAACCTCGTTAATGCGCTTACTGCCATTGTTTTACGGTATGCGCCCGAGCGATATCGTCAGCAAGGTGGATCAGGCGCGCAATTTTGCGGATTATTACCTGCCGCGGGATTCAAGCATGCTGGTTTATGAATATCAGCGTCCTTACGGGCAAACCTGCATGATGCTGGCAAGCAGCGATGGTCGCGGGGTGCACTTTAAACTGATTGATGGTGCTTATAACAGCAGCTCCTTCATTGGCCAGGATAAGCAGCCCCTGGCCGTCAGCGAAGTCGAGCGTATTTACCGCAATGCCGGTTGTTTCTGCTCCAGTTATTTAGGTGTCGATAAATACCGCCAGGTCATTCAAAACCTGCGCAGTGGCCGCAAGCTGAAAGATGTCCGTCAGCTGCAGAGCCGTTTTGCCTTTAGCGACCTGCCGACGCCGCATATCGACAAGGTGATCAACGGCACCATTGAAAAAAATATGGATTTTGATGCGGTAAAACGCATGCTGGTGGCTATTTCCAGCGACCATCTTGCCCGTAGCAGCATGGACGAAAAAGAGCAGATCAGCCTCAATAAAGAAGATATCAGCCATTGGCTGGCGGATATTCAGGCGAGTCGCGCGATTCAGAAGGTGGCCGATAAAATCAGCGTCTGGCAAAGTGACTTTAATAATCTCGACAGTTTATTAATTAAATTGCAGCATCTGCATTTTGAGATCATTCACCATCAGGACAAGCTGCACAATTTGCAGGAAACGCGCAAAGCAAGCAAACAAGAGACCGTTAAAGAGCTGGATAAACTGGAAGCGGAATTAAAAACAGGGCAGCAAGCGCTAAACAAAGATATCGCCAATATTCAGGCATTAATTGAGGCGGATCAGAGCCGTATTGCTCTGCTCGATAAAGACAAGCTGAATTATGATGAGCAGAATGCCGCTAGTTTTCAGCTGCAGGCCGAACAGGCGCCGCGCATTCAGCAGCAGCTGAACGCCGTCAACCAGGTTATTGAAGCCTTTGAAGGCAATATCAGCAAAATTCATAATAAGTTTGAGCAGTTAATACAACAGATTCAACTGCAGAAAGTCACCGATATCGCTGCCAATAAAGAGCAGAGCGCAGCGATTAAAGAAGCCGCAAGTACGCAGCTGAGCGTGATTAATGAAAGTTATCAGCAGCAGCTGAATCAGTTGAATCAATCGTTAAATGAAAACGATCTGAAATTGCAGATGCAGCAGCAAAGCCTGACCGACAAACTTAATCAGGCTCAGCAACAGCAGCAGAATCCGACGCTTAACAGCGAACTGCTCAGCGCGATTGAAGAAAATCAGCATAATTTAAGAGAAAGCCATGAACAGCAGACGCAGCTGCTGCAGAAGTACAATGAACTGAATGAGCAGTTAAGCCTGTTAGAAAAGCAGCGTGAAAAGCTGCTTGATAAACATAAGCAGGAAAATCGTTACCATGAGCAGCTTAAACAGCAGTGTCTTGCCGTTGAGCAGCAGCTGCTGCCGCAGGTTGGCTCGCTGCAGCATTTTTTATGCAATGAGCCTGCTGCGGTCAACTGGAAGGATAATATCGGTCGTCTACTCTCCACCGCGCAACTGGCGCGTACCGACTTAGATCCGCAATGGTGCGGGCCAACGGACAGCTTTTACGGTCTGCAGATTGATCTGCAGCAGTTACAGGGCAGCGACCTGCAGCTCAGTGAAAACGAGTTACGTGAAAAAGCGGCTAATTTAGATCACAAATGCGCCCAGCAGAGTGACAAGCTGAGCGCTTTAGATCAGCAGATCACTGCGCTCAAAAAAGAGATTGACGCGCAAAAACTGGCTATTACTGAGCTTAAACAAGCGCTTAAGCAGAATGAATTAAGGCTTGCCCAGCTCAAGGTGCAGATGCATAACCTTTCCGATAAAAAGCAGCTGGCGATCAAAGAGGCGAATGCTGCGCTGGAAGCTTTAATCAAAGAGCTCTCTGGCGAGATTAAAAACAATCGTAAGGCGATGGAAGAGTTTACCAAGCGTGCGCAGCAGGAAAGGTTAGCGCTGCATAATCAGATGTTAGAGCAGCGCATGGTGGTGGAATCGGATCGTGACAGCCAGCTTGAACAGTTAGCCGCTCAACTCAGTGAAATAGAAGAGAGTGTGCAAAGCCGTTTGCGCGACTATAAAAAGCAGAAAAATAGCGCGCTGAGTGAGCTTGATCCCGATGGCGAAGTGGATAAACGCAGCAAAGAGCGCAAACAGCTGGAGCAGGCCTTGGCGGAGTGCGCCGTCTGGGCAAGCAAGGCCCGTGAATACCAGCAGTTTATGAATGAGCGCTATGTGCATCGCGATAAGCTGCAGGAGCTTAACCAAAACCGTGAGATAGAGAAGCGCGGCCTGCAGAACAGCCTTGAAGATCTGCAGGTGCAAAAAGGGCAGTTGATTGCAGAAAAGCAGAAATTACTGAAAAAACTCAATAGCCAGCTGCGCGATAGCAGCGAGTTGCTGACTCAGCTGGCGGAAAGTCAGCGTTTATGTGAAATAAGCGGCATTGAAGTCTTAGCCAGCGACAGCGAGCCTAATAACGAGGCTGATTTAAGCGTGAGTTTCTGCTTTGACTGGTTGAAACAGTTTAAAACCCTTGAAAAACGTCTAACCGAGCAGCTTAACCGCTTTAATGAATCCTTTAGAAAAAATCATGCCGGCAGTGAGCTGTTTGATAACTGGCTGAAGTTAGTGGCCGATAATGATAATTATCAAGGCGCCCGATCGCTGTTTAAATATCGTCATCCGATTGCCGATCTGCTCAGCAGTGCCGAGCAGAAGCAAAAGAACACCTATCAGCTGGTCACGGTTAATGCCAATATGATCAATGAGTTTTATCAGCATATCGAAAACTTCGGGCGGCGCATTAAGATGATCGGCCGACAGCTTTCGCAAAATGTCACCTCACTGGCGCACTTTGAAGCCCTCGCTGATATCAATGTTTATACCGTGATGAAGCAGGAGGAGCTTGAATATTGGGGGCCGCTGCAGCAGTTTGCCAAGCTGTTTGAAATTCACCGTGATGATCTGCGCGAAGGGGTAGGGGAAATTCCCGATGAGCTTATCTATGCGATGCAGAAGTTGTCCAGCTATCTGCCCAGTGAAGGCTTTGCTCTAGCGCACAGCAATCTCTTTGATATTGAGTTTACCATTACCGAAAAAGGGCAGTTAAAGCATGCTCGAAATGCCCGGCAGCTGAAAAAAATCAGCTCCACCGGCCTTTCCTACCTGGCCATGTTGTCGCTTTTTGCCGGCATTCTCGGCATGTTGCGCGGCTCTGGTGATACGCCGTCGGTTATTATTCTTCCTGTTGATGAGCTTGGTGAGCTGGCAGCGGAAAATATCGATCTGCTGCTGACGATGTTCAGCGATAACAGCATCTCGATATTATCCGCTTCACCGTCGACGGATCGGCATATTCTGGCCCTCTATGATCGCCATTATAAATTAAAAGATAATAAAATTTACCATGCGCAGATACCGACCTCACGACTGGATGAGTTATTGGCAAAACGTAAACAACAGGCGCAAAATCAGCCGGTGGAGATTGCATAATGTTTAAACAGACCGTACAACAACTGCTGACCGGTGCCGTGATTTGTGAAACCGCCTTTGCCGATGAATTTGAATATTTACAGGGCAGTGAAAATAAGCAGCGCGTCAGCGACTTTTTAGCCAATCTGGACAGAGATTTAACCTACCTGGAGAGCGCCGATGCCTATTACTGCACCTTTCAACAGGTAGATCAGAGCAACAGTGGCGAATTAAGCGTCTTATTCTCAGAGATCCGCAGCGCCTTTCGTCCGCTGGTGGAATTTTTAGAGCTGTTATTAACGGCCAGCCAGACCGATCTGCCGCTGCGTGCTAAGTCCGTGGTCAATATTAACGAGTTATTTGAGCCCTTTGAACATGATCAGACCCTGCGCGAGCAACTGCGTCGTCTGACCGCCATTAAACCCTTTAAAACCAATAAACTGGAAACGCGCGAGCAGCTGGTCTTTATCTTTCAGAAACTCGAAGAGATGGGTTATCTAGTACGCAAAAATGCCGGCAGCAGCCGTTATTACGCCACCGCGCGTTTTGATATTATCTATCTGCTGATTGAGTTTTTAAATGATTCCGAGCGCGTCGAACTGCCGGAGCATGAACCGCAGCAACAAGAGGAGTTGTTGTTTTAATGGCTGGTTATGATGCAGGCGATGTTGCTGAACTATTAAAACAGATTGGCAGTAATGCGCAGCTGCTTAGCGATGCTTATGTTTATGGCTCCTTTGCCGGTGATCAGATCGATGCCGGCAAACTGAATATTCTGCAGAAAAAGGGCCTGTTGCGTCCCGATGACGAGCCCGGTGATTATCGTGTTACTGCGGAATTAAAGCGCATGCTTAACCGCCTGATGCGCAAGCAGAGCAGTTATCGGCAACTGACCGATATGGGGAAGGTCATCGATGTGCTCGATGATACCATCAAAGATTTTCGTGAGTCCCTATACAGCAACCAGCAGGATGATGCCGAGTACTACCTCGACCAGTTAGATGATCTGCTTTATGAGGCCAAAGAGAACCTCAATGTCAGCCTGGATAATATGCACTATGCCATCTCCAGCCAGTTTGGTTTTGTCAGCACCTTAAGCGCTAAGGTGCGGGAAAACGAAAAAGCGCTCGATTATGCGCAGAAGCTGCTGACGGAGCTGCAGCAGATAGATCCCGAAGCTTGTTATGAGTGGGCCAACTGGGCTTGTCCGGTTGATTTTGCCCGTAAAATAAGCAGCTTTGTTTACTGGTTTAAGCAAACGCTGGCGCGGCTGCGTTTTATTATCGATAATATGCGCCTCAGCCTGTTCAGATTGCGCCGTGATGAAAAACAAGCCGGTTTATTGCGCAATATGGCGCGTTACCTGCGCAAACACCCAGAATTTGAGATCAGTGATACGCTCTTTGAAGATCCCAAACTCAGCAAAGCATTAAGATTTGCCGCGCCGCTGAAACTCAAGAGCTATGTGGATATTACAAACAGCGCCGTTGAGGAGCCGCTGATCCACCTGGTACAGGCACTGCGCAAACAAAGTAAGCCCAATCTGCTTAAAGAGCG